>JAFGHO010000057.1 GCA_016930085.1 Spirochaetales bacterium | reverse complement strand
CGGGGAATGCCGCTTCTGCGGGGAATGCCGCTTCTGCGGGGAATGCCGCTTCTGCGGGGAATGCCGCTATATGATTTTTATGTTGTTTTTACCTGGACAGTATACCATGGACGGCTTCCGGTTGTAAAGCCGGCAGTCTCAGAGGCATTAGTCCGTCAGCCGCCGTACCTTTTCCCTGCTCGAATTCATGGATAAAGGGCGTATTCCGATTCGGACAGATGTAAAACGATGTTTTTGTAAACGGAATAATTAATGCGGTGCGGATCATGCCGCCGCTTGACATATCGGTCTATTACGATAATTATGAAGAGATTCAAAGCGTTCCTGTTATTCCAAGGAGGAAATATGAGGGCTATTATTACTGTTGTCGGCAAGGATAAAGTCGGTATTATTGCGCGGATAAGCGGCGCCCTTGCCTCTGCCGGGGTCAATATTCTTGACATCAGCCAGACGATTCTTCAGGAATACTTTACCATGATGATGCTCGTCGATCTGTCCGGCATGAAAGGCAATATAGCCGGCCTCAGGGTAAACCTCGAACAATGCGCCGCTTCCATGGAATTATCCGTTACCCTTCAGCATGAGGAAGTATTCAAATCCATGCACAGAATCGATTGATATGAAGGAACACCGCCATGATCAATAAAAAAGAAGTGTTTGAAACGATCGCGATGATCCAGGATGAAAAACTCGATATCAGAACCATCACGATGGGTATTTCACTCAGGGATTGCGTCGATGCGAAAGCGGCCCGTTCTTGCAGGAAGATCTATGAGAAAATCATACGTCTCGCAAGCCTCCTTGTAAAAACAGGTGAAGACATCGCCTGTGAATACGGTATCCCCATTATCAACAAACGGATATCCGTTACCCCGATTTCCCTTGTCGCCGAATCTTCGAACGCGGAAAACTATGTCATGTTTGCCGAGACACTCGACCGTGCCGCGGGTGAAGTCGGCGTCAATTTTATCGGCGGATTTTCGGCCCTCGTGCACAAAGGATGTACGCCCGGGGACATGAAACTCATTTCCTCCATTCCCGAAGCCCTTGCACGGACGGCCCGTGTCTGTTCGTCCGTCAATATCGCAACGACAAGGGCCGGTATCAATATGGATGCCGTGGCGCTCATGGGCGGAATTATCAAAAAAACCGCTGCGCTTTCGAGAGAAAAAAACAGTATCGGCTGCGCGAAACTCGTTGTATTCGCAAATACACCGGAAGACAACCCCTTTATGGCCGGCGCATTTCACGGGATCGGTGAACCCGAATGTGTCATCAATGTCGGTGTGAGCGGTCCCGGAGCGGTCGCCGCGGCACTCAGGAAGGTAAAAGGCCGCCCGTTCGATATCGTTGCCGAAACGATCAAAAAAACGGCTTTCAAAATCACCCGCATGGGCCAGCTTGTCGCGACGGAGGCGTCGAGACGTCTCGGTGTTCCGTTCGGCATCGTCGATCTCTCACTCGCGCCGACACCCGCTATCGGCGACAGTGTCGCTCATATCATAGAAGAAATGGGAATCGAATCGTGCGGGGCGCCGGGGACAACGGCCGCTTTGGCCCTTCTCAACGACGCGGTAAAAAAGGGCGGCGTCATGGCTTCATCGCATGTTGGCGGGTTAAGCGGTTCATTCATTCCGGTAAGCGAGGATGCTGGTATGGTCGAGGCCGTCGGAAGGGGATCGCTTACGCTTGAAAAATGCGAGGCGTTGACCTGTGTCTGTTCGGTCGGTCTCGATATGATCGCCGTCCCCGGCACGACCCCCGCCGAAACGATTTCCGCCATTATCGCGGATGAAGCGGCCATCGGTGTGGTGAACGGGAAAACGACGGCGGTCCGGATTATCCCCGTTCACGGTAAAAAGGAAGGGGATATCGTCGAGTTCGGAGGGCTTTTAGGCCGGGCGATCGTCATGAAGACAAGCGATTTCAAAAGCGATCTCTTTATCCGGCGCGGCGGCCGGATCCCCGCACCGCTTCTGAGTCTGAGGAATTGATATGAGACCGAATATTGTGCTTGTCGGTATGCCGGGAGCCGGAAAAAGTACCATCGGCGTCCTCCTCGCAAAAGCCCTTTCACTCTCCTTTATCGACACCGATCTCCTTATCCAGCGAAAAATCATGATGTCCCTTCAGGAGTTCATCAATACACGCGGGATACTCGAATTTCTCGAAAAAGAAGAAGAGGTGATTTGTTCACTCGATATATCGGACCATGTCGTCGCGACAGGGGGAAGCGTCGTGTACAGGGAACGTTCAATGGGGAATCTTGCCGCCTCGGGAAGCATCGTGTATCTCGATGTCCCCCTCCCGGTTTTAAGGCGGCGGCTAAAAAATATCAGGACCCGGGGAATCGTCATGGAAACAGGCGAGTCAATATCATCGATATATGAAAAACGGCGGATATTATACGAAACCTACGCAAACAACATCGTCCGCTGTAAAAATAAAGATATGGAAGCTATCGTGGAAGAAATAGCAAAAAATATAAATCCGGGGTATCTATGAAAAAACAATCCATCCCGAAAAGGCCCGCGGGCTTATCAATGACGGGAACCTTCCTCCTGTAACAAGCGCTTTTGAACGGGCGCGTAATTTCCATACAAATGGAAAGCGTGACCGTTATGCCGTTTTCCGTGTTGTATTTACATAGAAAATAGGATATATTTAAATCGTACGTTCACATCCATCGTCGCAGCCCCGCTGTGATGCATTATCGAATGCAAGGAGGCAATTATGATAAAAATAAACGGAATTATCGGGTTTGGTATCCTTTTCCTCCTTATCGGGCTCTGTATCGGCTCGACATTCCTGTTTCAAAACCAGGAAAAACGATACGGAGAACTCGTTGTTTCCGTTTCTCCGGGAAAAGACGCTTCATCCGTACAAAAGATAGCCGGGAAGTACGGCTTTTCTTTCAGTGAACACGTCTTTTCATTCAAGAACTCCAATGTGTTCTCGAAAAAACACCGCCTCCTAAAGGTTTCAAAATATGATATCCAGCCGGAAGAACTCAATTCCCTGATAGGCAGTCTTCGACAATTACAGTCCTCCGATATCGTCCAGTCCATAGAACCGAATTACCGGATGAAAACCTCGAGTAATGATCCCCTGTTCGCCAGACAGTGGAATCTGAAGCAGTTTTCCATGGAAGAAGTCTGGAAAAAGGGGACCGGAAATGGGGTCGTTGTCGCCGTTATCGATACGGGGGTATCGAAAAAACTCGGGGACCTTTCTCCTTCACGTCTTTTCCGGGGATATAATTTCATCACCAACTCCTCCGATTTTGAAGACGATCACGGACACGGGAGTCATGTCGCCGGAACGATCGGCCAGGACACCAACAATGGCCGCGGTGTGGCGGGAATCGCATGGGAAGCAAAAATAATGCCCCTCAAAGTACTCAGTAAAAGCGGATACGGGAGTACGGTCGATATCGCGGAAGCGATCGTGTATGCGGTGGATAACGGGGCAAATATCATCAATATGAGTCTTGGAGGAGGCGGATTCTCTCAGATACTTTCCGACGCCTGCCGGTACGCCTGGGACAAAAACGTGATCGTTGTCGCATCGGCGGGAAACGAAAGTTCCGGCTATTCCGGATATCCCGGCCGCTACGAAACCGTTATTTCCGTTGCCGCGTCCGGGCCGGATTACGAGCTTGCACGTTATTCCAACTATGGAACCGGTGTGGACGTGATCGCACCCGGCGGTAATATTTCCAAGGAAGCGGGCGCCGGCATTCTCCAGAATGGTCCCGCCTTTCTTTCCAGAAACTATAAAAACTATGAAAAAGACAGGGACGATTACTTCTACTATTTCCAGGGAACTAGTATGGCTTCTCCCCATGTTGCCGGTATTTGCGCGATCCTCTATCAGTCCGGAGTCAGGACCCCGAAAGAAATGAGGGACATACTCGTAAGAAGTTCCGACCGCAGGATCGCCGACCTCCCGTTTATCAATCCACTGAACGCCGTTAACCGAAAAACGCCGTCCCCTCCCGGTAAATCGAAACAGCCGCTCGTTCCCGACAAACCGTATTACAATACCGGGCCGATTACCACATCCACACTGACATCGGTGCTGACCTTGATCATCGCACTGTTCATGTTTCTCGTTTTTGACAGGACGCGAAAGAAAATCGACACGATTGACAACCTTCACGTGCCCCTTACCTATGTGGGGCTTATATTGGGGGCGAACGGTCTTGCTATGATCGGATATTTTCTGCAGAACATCTTTCCCTTCACCATCCTGCCGGAACGTTTTACCGGACTCATTTTCAATTCAATACTCGATTACGACAGGGTACTGTTTTTCCTCTCAAAGCCTTCGATCCTCTGGCATAATATACTGATTCCCGTTCTCTTTACCGTTCTTCTCAATTTCAGGGACGACGTCAAACGCCGTTTCTCCGTCGGTCTCATTTGCGGATTTGCCGCGAAACTGGTTGCAGACGGTATCCTGCTTCAGGAATTGAGTCCGCTTCCCGACGGTGCAGCCGCCATGATCTTTCTGGTCGCAAACGGGCTTCTCGCATTCATACTCCCGTATATACTGGTGAAAAAATGAAACGTATCGCGGTCAGGTATCATGAAAATACCGGAGAAGAGGAAATAGAAAAAATAGAGAAGGATTTTCACCTGAAACGGATCAAGCGTATACCGGTATTACGGATATATTCATATAAAGCATCGGAGGATGTCAAAAACCGCCTGAAAACGCACCCCTCCGTCCGGTATGTCGAGGATGAGCAGAAGATGAAGGCCGATGGCAAGGCATGATAAAAAACCGTCCTAAAACCGCATCATCATACTCAGCGTTACGGTTATTCCGTCCAGACTGAAAAGTGGATTCCCTTCGATAATGTCCGTATGGTATGCGCTGTCGGCAGAGACTTCTTTTCTCTCCACGGAAAGAAAGCCGTTATAAAAATTATAGCGGTAATCCGCTTTGAGGTTCATGGACAGAAACGGTGAAAACATGTAGCTTGCCCCGATGGTCGGTTTGACGAAGCAGTTGAGTGATGTCATCGTCAAAAGGATATCGTCGGAACCGGGCGGGGAAAGGCCGAGTGAGGCCGCATTTAATGAGGAGTACTGCCGTTCGTTAAAAAATATCATTGCCCCGGCCAAAGTATATGCTTCGAGTGTCACTCTGCCCAGAAAAAACCGTAATCCCAATCCCGTCGTCCCGTCGATAAACCATGTATTTTTTTCATACGGTGAAAATCCTCCCCCGAAATCAAGGGCAACGATAAAAGAATAACCGATTTCAACATCAAGCCAGAGTGAAAAATAAGGCCATACCTGATACTCCCTTTTATACGGAAAATCGCCGCCGGTTGCATAATAAAGGGAGCAAGCGCTGTAAACATCGAGACCTTCGACTGTATACATCCCCGCGCGCCCTTCAATATTCACATGCGCCCTGTTGCATGGTGTCGCGACCGCATTTTCATCCATTTTTCCCCAGATCACCTGTCCTATTGAATACATTGGTTCCGATTTTTTCACGCGTATAAAGACCTCATCCACCGTACCGCCGCCGATCAAAAACTCATCCCCCTCACCGATATCCCACTTGCGTCCTTTGTTGAGGTACACTATACCACCCGCTGCCTTCACGATCGTGGTATCGATATGAAAGACAGACGCTGTTGAAAGGAGGGTATAAAGATATGTACCGCAAGCCACCGCCGCACCGCTTCGCGTTTCCGCTTCAAGGATATTTTTCTTCGAACGCAATTCCCTTCGAATTTCCCGTTCCTGCTTGTCTTCCGCATCCTCATCATCATCGATATCAAGCAGGTTCTTTAATATATTACCGAGTGGGCTTCCCGCTTTATCACCGCGATCTTCACCTGCTTCCCGCCTGAAATCCCGCGAAATCTCATTCGTGTATTCAATGAGACGAGTATCTTTCATAACGACCTCACCTTTTCGCGTATCGAGAATGAATACCGTCACCGTAAATTGTGATGTCGAGCGCAAGGTGATCATCGTTTGAAAGATCCTTTTTTTGTTTCCTTCTTCGTCTTCATCAAGTATTTTGTTTTTTTCCCTTGACATATTCGATTCGGTTGAAAACCCTCCGACGTGCGGAATCAAAAGGTATTGTTCTTTCATGATGGTCTCACACATTTGTTCGGGAAACTCGTAAAAAAGTCTTTCATATTCATCACCCGGCATTCGCTCCCCGTTATCGGTGATGTCCCGATCACCCCCCCTTGCCTTCTCGAGGAGACCGGCAACCTCTTCACCAAATGTTTCCCTTATTTCCCGGATCGACATCTCTTTCACTGTCTCGAAAAAGTCCCGCCCGTCGCCTTTCTTTTCCGAAACGTGATCTCCATTGCACCGGGATACTGCTTCCGCAAGCCGTTTATTCTTCATATACGCACACAGGAGTGGAATACGGGAAGGGGAAAGTGTCAAGGACATATATGATTTTGTCTTGAAACGGCCGAGCCGTTCGATTCCATGCAGAAGATGATCGGATATATCGGTATAGAACGGTTCCGGGACACTCGGATCCTCATTACATATTCCCATAACAGCGACAGAAAACAATCCTGCCAGCCTGTTTTCGTCGATACCTTCGGGAAAATCGCAGTATAAAAAAAATGATTGAAATAACAGGACAATGACAATACAAAGCTTCATATCAGGTGGTACTCCTTTATTAATTGTTACTGCTTCAGAATCTACCACACCATGACCCTGATTTCAAACGTGCGAAAGAAAATCGTCTTCCTCGCATGAGCACCTCACCGGATATGTTTTTTCACTGGGCTTTCTCCACCTCCTTCTGCTAGTTGAGGCAACCGGTTGTTAGTATATTCCTGCATTATCCGGATTACAATCCTATTTCAAAGGCAAGGCCGGGCGAAAGGCCGGCGTAAAAAGCCTCGCCTTCATAAAGGAATGTTGCCTGGAAACAGAGGGCGAACGACACGGACGGACCGAAATATGATCCGACGGATGTATCGAGATAAACAACCGGAAACGGACGTATCGCAGGGACCTCCGCCGATTCCGGGGCGCCGAAAAACATGATGCCGCCCCCGGCACCGATTTCCGCACCGGCAAAAAGCGGTGCATTGAAATTGGTAAGAATCCTTGCCGAGGCTGCAACGGCCATGACATAGGTCGTCATTGTTTCCGCTAGATTAAGCCTTCCTGAAAGCACACTGCTTTGCAGGGTTCCACCGAAACCGATCACCGCCTGAGGAAAGACGATATTATAGATTCCCTCAGCCAGGAAGGAGTTTCCCGAAGTGACGACGGACCTGTGTTCGCTTACCGGTATATCCATATGGGCCCGGCACAAGACGGAAAGGTAATCGACTGTCTTTCTGTGTCCCGTCCGAAAGATGCCGGTTCCGTTATCCGGACCGATATGGAGGGCTTTCTCCTTTTTGACCGCCTTATAGAACTCGATTGTGTCGATATATATTTCTCCGGATTTCGTGATAGTACTATCGAGATGTATCTCGAAAGAATAAACCGCTTCACTGTTCCAACTTTTCTTTGTTCCCCACCGCTGATGCAGCTCAGAAAAGGATATCGAATACGGCAGCCAGTCGCCGGTGAGGGTGACCGGCCGCGAGCCGAAGTGGTTGAATTCCTTGCGTGTTTCATCCGTTCCAAAATGAACCCGGAACGCTCCGCTTCCCCGTGCATAAAACCGTATCCCCGAATATCCGCTTACATCCATTGATGCATAACCGGGCTGCAGACTCCACATGAATCCCGCATACGGTGTTGAAAAACCCGGCTTAAGGTCGTAGGTGAAATAAAGACAGTGTCCGGAATCATGTCCCGGTGAATAGTGACGATCGAAGGTGATCGTTGATTTTCCCTTATCGGGTAACTGCATCGCATCCGAATAGGGACCGCATGGGCCGCCCAGATTGTTGACATCCTTTCCGTTTTCCCCGTCATCGAGGGTGAGGGTATCGGTAATTTCATATTCTGTCTTTGCCATGGGAAAACCGGCAATGCATGGCAGGATTGCCAACAATATGATGGATATTATACGTAATAATCTATTCACATAGTTAATGATAGTCGTATTGTGTGCGGGTTGCAAGAATTAATTACATTTTATACGCCTCAGCCATTACCGCCAACCCCTTTCATTATGGATAAAAAATCGGTATATTAATGCCGGGTCATTATGAACGATAAAAAAACGGTGAAAGTATTGATAAAAGGCATTGTTCAGGGCGTGGGATTCAGACCCTTTGTCTTCAATCTCGCCGGAAAAATGGGAATAGGCGGTTATATACAGAACAATCCCCATGGTGTCGAGATTATTGCCTGCGGCAGCGGGGACAATGTCGATGAGTTTATCCGTGCGATCGAAACGGATCGTCCCCTTCAGGCGGTCATCGATACGATCGAAGTTTCCGCCCGCAAGAATAGTCGTCATTTCTCAGGGTTCACGATCAGGGAAAGCCGTTACTCCCAAACGAAATTCGCCCGTATTTCCCCTGATCTCACCGTGTGTGAGGCATGTATTCGTGAATTACTCGATCCCGGAAACAGACGATACGCCTATCCCTACATCAACTGCACCCAATGCGGCCCCCGCTATACAATTACCGCCGACATTCCCTATGACCGTGCACGAACCACCATGGCCCCCTTCACGATGTGTCCCGAATGCGCCTCAGAATATCGGGATCCCTCAAACAGGAGATTCCACGCGCAGCCGAATGCATGCCACGCCTGCGGGCCCCATCTTGCCCTCACCGACAACTGCGGACATGTTCTTCTTTCACCTTCCCGCGGAAAGGATTATGAAATATTTTTCTCTCACCTCGCTTCACTTCTCGAAGAAGGCCGGATCATTGCGATCAAGGGAATCGGGGGATACCATCTTGCCTGCGATGCAGGAAATGAGGCGGCGGTTACCGAACTCAGAAAACGGAAATTCAGGCAGGATAAACCGTTCGCGGTCATGGTAAGCGATCTCGAACAGACAGCCGCGTACGCCGTACTTTCACCGGAAGAAGGCATGAGAATGTCGAAGCAGGACCGGCCCATCCTCCTTCTTGAAAGAAAAAGCGGAACGCGTCTCGCCCGGCAGATCGCCCCCGCAAGCAGGCTGATCGGTATCATGCTTCCCTATACCCCGATACATCACCTTCTCTTCCGGTATTTTTCCGCCCCCCTCGTCATGACCTCCGCAAATATATCCGAGGAGCCGATCGCCCATACGAACGAGGATGCGTTCCTGCGGCTTTCCGATATTGCCGATTATTTTGTTACCGGTAACCGTGATATCCTCATTCGCTGTGACGATTCGGTTATCCGGCTGTGGCGGGGAAACGACTACCCCTTTCGCAGATCCAGAGGGGCCGTACCCACCCCCCTCCGCATCAATGGGTATTTCAACCCCCATGTTCTTGCCGTCGGGGCGGAACAGAAGAATACCATATGCTTCGGAAAAGAGAACCAGGCGATTATCTCCCATCATATCGGTGACCTCATAGAAACCCGGACATACGCATCGTTTCTTCAGGCCATCGGCCATCTGAAAGCAATGTTCGACTGCACCCCCGGGATCGTCGCGCACGACCTCCACCCCTCTTATATAAGTACGGCATTTGTCCGCAACCCCCCGCTTGAATTCGCTTACCTCACCGGCATACCCCGCATCGCAGTCCAGCACCATCACGCCCATATCGCAAGCTGCATGGCGGATAATGAGATTACCGGTAACGTGATCGGTATCGCCCTGGACGGAACCGGCTTCGGGGCCGATGAGACGATCTGGGGCGGGGAAGTGCTTGTTGCAGACGAAAAGGCATATGAACGCGTCGCGTCTTTCGAAGCTATCCCCCTTCCGGGGGGTGAAGCGGCAATAAAACGCCCGTGGCGTATGGCTCTTTCATACCTGTATGCCGTTTTCGGTGACGAATGCCTGGGCCATCTACCTTCATCATGGAAGACGATACCGGAACAGGAAATCGGTATCGCCTTATGGCAGATAAAGGAAGGAGTGAACAGTTTACCGACATCAAGCTGCGGCAGGCTTTTCGACGGGATTGCGGCCCTCACCGGCGTACGGCTTTTAGCCCGCTACGAAGGACAGGGCGCCGTCGAACTCGAACAACGGATCGGCAACGGCGACACACCGGCCTACCCCTTTCCCATTGTCGAAAAAAACGGTTTTTTTATTCTTTCATGGGGGGAGTGTATAACACGGGTGGCGGAAGATATCGCACATAAAAAACCGGTATCAGGGATAGCAGCCGCTTTTCATAACGGCCTGGTTGAACTTTTGTACGGGATATGCACCATCGTTTCCGAAAAAACCGGACTCCGCCGCGTTGCCTTAAGCGGCGGGTGTTTTATGAATATGTACCTGCTTCAAAAAACCCTCGATGTCCTTGAAGCGGGGGGCTTCCGTGTTTATAATCATTCCCGGGTTCCCTGCAATGACGGGGGAATATCACTTGGACAGGCGGTCATCGCAAATAATATAACAAGGGAGTAACGATATGTGTCTTGCAATACCAATGAAGCTTATAGAAAAAAAGAATAATGCCGGGAGGGTTTCCGCCGGCAATGTGATGTATGACGTCAATCTTGCCCTCGTCCCCGAAGCGGTAATCGGGGACTATCTCATCATCCACGCCGGATTCGCCATTGAAAGACTCGACCGCGCGGAAGCAAAAAAAACCCTCGATCTTTTCCGTGAAATCGACGAAATATCATCCGGCGACTCAGATAGCGGCCCCAAGGTTTCAGAAGCATGATACGTTACATCGACGAGTTCAGGCAGGCTAAAGCCGCCCGATATATCGCGCGCTCAATTGCAGACAGAATGGCCGGGATCAACAACGAGGTCCCGATCCGGCTCATGGAAGTATGCGGCGGTCATACGAACGCGATCTTCAAATTCGGCATCCGAAACCTTCTGCCTGAATCGATCGCACTGTTGAGCGGTCCCGGTTGTCCCGTATGTGTGACCCCGAACCGGTTTATCGATACGGCGATCGAGCTTGGCCGGCGTCCCGACTTCATCATCACCACATTCGGTGATATGATCAGGGTTCCCGGTTCCAGATCCAGCCTTCTTGAGGAACGGGCGTCGGGAAGTGATATTCGTATTTGTCTTTCGCCAACCGAGGCGCTTTCAATCGCTGAAGACAATCCGGGGAAAAACACCGTCTTCCTGGGAATCGGTTTTGAAACGACCGCCCCCTCTGTTGCCGTCTCGATAATCGAAGCACGGGAACGGGGTATCGCCGGATTTTCCGTCCTCTCCGCATTAAAAACAATGCCGGAAGCACTCTACGCCCTCCTCTCATCGGATGATCTCAATATAGACGGGCTTATCTGTCCCGGCCACGTCTCTTCAATCACCGGCACGGCGATCTATCGTCCGATCGCGGAAACGTTCGGCATCCCCTGTGTTGTTTCAGGATTTGAGCCGCCCGACATTCTTTCCACGATCGATATGATCGTTGCCCAGATCGCAGAAGGCCGTCATGACGTTGAAAACCAGTATACCCGTGCCGTCAGACCTGAAGGCAATAAAAGGGCACAGGATGTTATGCGCGCGGTATTTACGCCCTGCGATTCCCGATGGCGCGGCATTGGTACGATCCCGGGAAGCGGTCTTGCCGTCTCGGAGGAGTACAGGGAATTCGATGCCGAGTTTCTTTTCTCTCTCGAACTCCCCGAAGAGCGTGAAGTGCCCGGCTGTATCTGCGGCCATATAATGCGAGGCGCCAAAACGCCCCTCGAATGTCCTCTTTTTTCAACAGCCTGTACTCCGCAGGACCCGAAAGGGGCTTGTATGGTAAGCGCCGAAGGAACCTGTTCGGCATATTATCGATACGGGAATCGTTGAATAAAACATACGGAAACACACCGGTTGTCGAACGATATTTTTCCCCGGCACAGTGCGCGGCCGTACATTATCCGGAAAAATCCGATATTTCATTTTTCTCTCATTGACAAAATCAGCCGGCCGTTGTACGATGGTAAACCGGTTTAGTTATTGTGTATTTAAAGCCATATACATGCAAGGAGGAAAAAATGAAAAAAACAATTTTTTATTTCGGTATGCTTTTTACTCTCGCTTTGATATCGGGTTGTGTTTCAGGACCCGCACCTGTCGGGGAACTCTTCGAAGGATTCGAAGAAACACATTACTGGATTGCCGTCGGTAATTCGTGGAAAGACGGCGACAATTCATTGGCGGCATCCACAAGCGACAAAAATGCGACCCAGGGGAAGAAATCCCTCGAATGTACATTCAAGTTTCAGTCGAACAATAAAGGCGCGGCATTTTACGGTGAAGGATTCGAAAAATACGACTGGGCGGAGGCGATAAAGCTTCACGTCGATGCGGTCAATCCGACGGGAACGGAACTGACCATCGCCTTTGCCGTCTGCACGGGCGATGATTGGTACTGGATTGAATCCGACGCCTTCCCGCTGCCGGCAGGGAAAAACAAGGATATCATCTTTGATTTGACGTCGCAGGCATATAAACATGCGGCAACAGGATGGGAACTGACGGGCCGGTTGAACCATATGGATGATGTGAAACGCCTTATTTTCAAAATCAACGGCCCCGAGGGTCTTGAAGGTTCGGTCTATATCGACAACATTCGCCTCGAATAGCGACTTCCATCACGGGCAATACCGCTTCCTGAACGGTGAATGAAACATCGTTTCATTAGCGGGAGTTTGGCGAACCATTCAAAAACGGTGCCGGCGTTTCCGAACGTCCGGCACTTTTTTTATCAATCGGACGGAAGTTTTGTCCGGCACACGGTGCAATTCATCAGGTTAAAACGACACTGACGGCAAGAAGATCGCTGCAAAACCCCTTGCAATAAATCGTTTTGTCGTATATGAATGACCAGGTATCGCAGAAAAGTAATTTGAGCGGAGGATGAAAATGGAAATAAAAAAAGTTGAATATGCATCGTATAAAGAGTGTTATGAGGTTACGATCGGCGACAAGACATTGGTCATTACCACACTGTTCGGCCCCCGAATACTCCATTTTGGCTTTACCGGGAAGGAAAATATCCTTTATATCAATATGAACGAGGATCTTTCGAAACAGGACGAATTCATCTTCTACGGAGGACACCGCCTCTGGATCTCTCCCGAACGAATACAGACGGAACATCCGGACAATCACCCCTGTTCGGTAATAGAGGGCAAGGGAGAACTGACGGTAACCTCACGTGATCCCGTCCTCAACTTCGACAAATCGATTACGATCATCGACAGGCAGGGTCGCGTCGTTATCCGGCACCGGGTGACGAATCACGACGGCCATCTCTATGACGGCGCCCTTTGGGCGATCACCTGCGTCGTTCCGCAGGGGACGGCTTTTCTTCCCTGGCGCTCAAAAGGCGATTGGAAAACGAATAAAATCGTGTATTGGCAGCAATGGCTCGATCACGCCACCAATATCGGAAGTGAGCAATACAGTAAAACCCCCGATCTCTTTCTTATAAAACCGAACGGTGAAAAAGGAAAGGTAGGGACATCGGGTGACGAAGGCTTCATCGGTATCACCCACAATAACTACACGTTCATCAAGAAATTCGACCGGCTTCCCCTCACCTGCTACCCTGACGACAATTGCGCCATCCAATCCTTTCAATGCAGCGATTTCGTCGAACTTGAAACACTCGGCCCGCTTTTGACATTTACTCCCGGACTTACCTTCGAACATACCGAGGAATGGATTTTAACCGGTAAAGGGGTTGATCCCGGCAACGCGGATGAAATAAGGAAATTACTGTAATCGATCATGTCTCCTAAATTATGGGCACCTCTAGAAACCTTTTTTGCGGGTTTTTATAGGTGCCTTTATATTTTTACCCTTGAAAAATAATAATTCATAATGTATTGTTGCGGGATGGGAATCAAGGTAGTGAAAAAAATCGGTTCTCTCACATTGTACGTTGTGGATAACGAGGGGACGACACTCCTTCACTGGGTCGGAAAGAGTGTCGAGGTAAATCCGAACAATTCACTCAAACCGGTGCTTGATGAAATTTTTCCGGTTTTGGGTAAAAAGCTCATTATAACCTTTGGCAGACTCAAGAATATTAATTCCGCCACCGTGGTCCCGCTCATCAATTTCATAAAGAAACTGAATCAAAAGAAAATTTTTACCGTTATACATTATGTGAAAAGGATACCCTGGCAGATATCCGTTTTTAAAAGCATCAGTCCCCTCATCGATAAATTCGATCATATCATGCTAATGGATACATGAGATATCGCATATACACTCATCAGAAACCGGACCGCCCGGACATACGGCAAGGCCCGACAAGTACCTCCGGTATCCACGGCGGTCTTGCCGAAACCTGGCGGTGTCTTTAGAGAAACCTTTTATTAAGGTGACGCTGTGTTTCCGTCTTTGATCGGTATCGAATAATCGGTACGTTCGGGGGCATTGGGAATACGGAACGTGATGTTCGGAGGATCGGTGTATGAATATTCCGAACCCGGATTAAAAGAAAATGTGATCTTATACACACGCCCGGGTTCTATTTCATCGATAAGATAATTGACCGGTTTTTTGTTGATGACGACATCCTTTATTTCGAGGGGTTTTTCCCACCGGCTGTATATGTAGAACGTTCTCGATATTTCCGCCATTTCGAAATCGGAAGGGAACACGTAAAAGGCTTCGGGTTTGACATCGATCAGGGGCGGATAAAAATATGAATAATCGATGACAATCTCAGGTTTCTGCTTGAGATTTGTCTTTATGACCGCCTTTTGCTGTATGTATCCTTTATCAAAAGGCGGGCCGACGGTTATCTGAATCGAATACTGTTTATCCGGTTCAATGGTGACGGATCCTATCGTTGTTCGTTCCGGCGATGTCACTTCCCGAATCTGCATCGGGTCATTCGTTTTATTGATGAGGATGACCTCCCCTTTCAGTATTTTCGTAGTATCGTCGATTTCACCAAGTGCGAGTGTTTTCGGGTGGACTTCCACCGCGACCCGGATATATCCTTCAATCGTGATGACCTGCGGTTCGCCTTCATCGGCATTTGTTGCTATTTTTATCGTCTTTACCGTCTGCCCCTGCAGCCCCGATGTATCGAAAACCACAGGGATCGTCCCCCTTTTCCCCGGACCGACCTCCCTGTCATAATCACCGGTTACCATACATCCGCACGAAGGATAAATACCATTGATGACAAGGGATTCGCTTCCCGGATTTGTGAATTTGAATGTAACGGTGACATCCGTTCCCTCATCGACCTCTCCGAAATTATGTGCCGGCTTTTCGAACCTGATTGCCGGTCCCTCGATCGTATTCCCGGAACATCCGGTGAATAAAAAGAATGCCACGGCACTGGTAATTGCCGTAAAACAGACGGATATCATTTTGTTATGTTTCATCGCATTTATTCTCCTTCCGGCACGACATGGTTTTTACTATCGGTATAAAAGATAAATAAATTCATTTTTCGTTACAAGTAGTGATTTCACATAAAAGTACCATAAAAACCAGCCACATTAATACAATGCGTTCCCGTTTTTTATTACCGCAGGGAGTCATCTCAGATTCGAAGTAAAAATCAATTTTTTTTCATTCTTTTGTGTTCATACAGGTTCGTGTCCGCTTCATAAATGAGTTTTTCAAAATCCGCATCGACATCCGCCCTGAAAACGGAATAACCCATACTGATCGCGAGTTTATACGGTTTTTTAGATGTTCTGTTATAGGAGAGAATGTTATTCTGTAGATTGTTGGTGAGTTTTATGACATCCTCCTGGGTCGCATCGATGGCGATGATGGTAAACTCGTCTCCTCCGAATCGTGCGATGATATCCGCCTGTCTGAATGATTTTCTTAGTATCTCAGCTGCCTTGATAATTGAACCGTCTCCTTCACGGTGGCCGAATGTATCGTTGATTTTTTTTAATCCGTCCATATCCGCAAAAAAGAGAAGAAATATTCTTCCGGTGCGTTGTGCAAGTTTCATATATTGTTCACCGAGCGTGAGAAACGCTCTTCTGTTATAGAGTCCCGTCAATTCATCCCGCAATGAAAGACTTTGAAGTTCCTTGTTCGTACGTTCAAGCTGATCGAGTATTTTCTTTAGTTCTTCCTCCGTCTCAAGATGTTTCTGAAAAAGCAATGCGCTTTTTATGGCACTGCTTATCTGGCTTCGAAGTGTTTCATAAATGATTTCTTCCCGCGGTCCGAGTTCAAAAAGGATATATCCGAATTGATCGTCCCTGAAAAAAAGCGACATGCATATCAGGGTACGTCTTGTTCCTATTCGGAGCAGCCTGCCGGGCAGCAACGTCGCGGTGCGGAATGTCTTGTTCGGTACGCCTAAAATCATCCTGCGCTCTCTGTTAAACGCAAGCATGAGTTCGCTTGTCGCCGGTAATTTCCATTTTACCTCTGAAACATCGGCATCGTTCTGCTTGTAGAGCACGATATAACTGCTGTCGATGCCTATTTTGGGAAACTCGGAAGCAATCGCATTCATCAGCTCTTTCATATCGATCGTTGTAATAAGTGCCTGGCTGACTTCTCCAAGCAAACCGAAATCATACTCGAACTGAATACGTTTGTAATACAGTGAACGCATCATAATTTCGCGAACCCGTGTCCATGCCTGATGAAAGATAAGCTGGATCAACGATTCCCGCCTGAAGTCCTTGAGAAACGAACTTATATTGACCCTCATTTTCTCAAGAATATCCAGCCACATATTGAACTGTGTTCTGTTCATCGTCTTTTGAATGAGAATTTCATTGAGACAGCGGGTGAAGGAATCCGAACCGGTTCCCGAACGTAAATCGATAACGAGATTGTCGATAAGCTGTTTTATCCAGACTGTAAATCTTTCTTTTTCAATCTGTGAAATCTCGATTGTAGTGACAATCGTATTGAGTATCGAGGACCTCATTTTGCTCAGTGCTTCTTCGAGGGTTTTATATTTTTTCTTTTTATGTTTTCTTGTGAGTACCTCATTTGCGATAGAATCCGGGAAACATCCGCAGGATTCGCGTATGACCAATGTGGTGGGAAGACTGATACTGTCCGGGACGGTACTCCCCTCGATCATATCCAGCAATATCTTGATCGCAGTTTTCGCCTGTTCATAGAGGGGCTGTTTTACCGTGGTCAAAGGCGGTGTAATGTATGTCGCCTCGTCGATATCATCAAAACCGATAACCGCAATATCATGCGGAACCCTTATACCGCGTGCCTGCAATGCCTTGATTGCTCCAAGGGCGATACCGTCATTTGCGGCAACAATGGCGTCAAAACTCGCCTGCTTTTCATCAATGAGTATTTTAATCGCATTGAAACCCGTCGAAGGAACAAGATCTCCGGAAACGGTAAGTTCCTTGTCGAATGGTATTCCATACTCTTCCAGTACCTTGATAAAGGTAGCGAAACGCCGCTCCGCCTCCTGATGTGTTTCCGTCCCCCTGATAAAGGCAATCCGCCTGAATCCATGATCCTTGATGAGATGAGTGATGCCCTGCCGTATACCGCTTTCATTATCCACAAGCACACTCGGAATATTTGAAATTTCAAGGGCGATACTTACCATCGGAATCGGTCTGAATTGTTTTAAAAATTTCTCGAGTTCTTTCGTCGTCAGAAAATTGCCTAGATTCCCCGAGACAAGAACAAGGCCGTCGATATACCGCTTGTTCACGATATTATAGACGGTATTGTGCTGATAATCATATCCGTACGGCGACTGCGGGGGTTTGCCGACAAAAAGGATGAGATTGGTGTTATGTTCCTGTGCATAATCGACGACACCGGGCCATACACGCGCCTGATAACTTTCTTCCAGTCGTGGAATGAGAAGCCCGATGGTAGGACAGTTCTTTTGCATCGCGTCCTTTTTCATTTCCTAATATAGAATATCGGACAATTAATCTACCGCACGAAGAGACGGTATCAACCATTTCAGGGTGAACAGTTTACACGAAATCAGACGATTATACAAGGGACAATCGCCTTCCTTAATAAAGAGGTCAATATACATTTAAATAAAAAAATGATTTTTACACTTCCTCTTCTTTTTGACAGCCTGATAAATATTCTTGATGTTACCGGCCGGAAACGATATGATACGGCATAAAAGGAGAAACGGCAGTGGGAGATAAAAAGAAACAAAACAGCATCACATTGGCCCATGGGAACGGCGGCAGACTAACCCATCAACTTATCGACGATTTATTCATTTCCACTTTCGGCAATCCGATATTGAATCAGTTATCGGACGGGGCGGTTTTCACTTCCGGCAATGCGTCATTTGTTTTTACAACCGACGCATACGTCGTCCATCCCCTTTTTTTTCCCGGTGGTGATATAGGAACACTTGCCGTAAGCGGAACGGTCAATGATATTTCGGTCATGGGGGCGCAACCGCTTTTTTTGAGCGCCGCGTTTGTTATCGAGGAAGGGTTCTCCCTCACGTCCCTTTCTTCAATCGCGGCATCCATGCAAAAAACTGCAGGACATGCCGGTGTCTCCATCGTTACCGGTGATACAAAGGTTGTTGAAAAAGGCAAGGTCGACGGACTTTTTATCACAACTTCAGGTATCGGTATCGAAAAACCCGGAACCGTACTCCCAAAAGGTCGTCTTCAGGATGGTGATCTTGTTATCATCTCGGGGACCATTGGAGATCACGGTATCGCCGTTTTGACCGCAAGAGAAAATTTTCCGTTAACCACGCAATTGAAAAGTGATTGTGCGCCTTTAAACGGACTTATCGAAAGTATCCTTAAAGCCGTACCCCCCGGCACGATACGCCTCATGCGCGACCCGACACGCGGTGGGCTTGCAACAACCCTTAATGAGTTTGTAGAAAAAAGCTCTATTGATATTGAAATCGAAGAAGAACGTCTGCCTGTCAAAAACGAAGTAAAAGCGATCTGTGAGATGACCGGATATGATCCGCTTTATATCGCCAACGAGGGAAAGGTGGTCGTCGTTGCCGAAGCTGAAACAGGATCGATCATTCTCGACGTCATGAAGCGGCATCCCCTTGGAAAGGATGCATGTATAATCGGCAGATGCCGGAAAATGGGAAGCGGTGCCGGTACGGGAATGGGAAAGGTATTTCTCAAAACCACAATCGGCGGAGAACGTGTCGTCGATATGCTTCATGGAGATATGTTTCCACGGATCTGCTGAGAGCATGACGGATCGCATTACCGCTCCCTTGTTATCAGGGGGGCAACAAGTGAGACTATCTTTTCAAAAAAAAGGCCGCATCTTCATGCGGCCTTTCCTATTACAACATCGATTCGGTTTATTCCGACTAAATTTCTCTTAATCCGCCGCCGCCACTCTTTTTTCGACCTCTCGAACTTCCCTTTTTAGGTCCCCTTTTCCCGGCCGATTTCCTCACGGATCTGGTGGTCTTTTGTTCGATTTCTCCTCCGCTCGCCATCATATTGAGATAATCGTTTGATTCGCCTTTCTCGTATGACAATTCCGAGGAACCGGCGGCGAATGATTGCGCGATATCTTCTCTGACGGTCGATCGTCTTCGTGAGAATGAAGCAAATGCCGCATCCTGAAAGCCTTTTGAAACACCGTGGAGGAACTCGTTCAATACATTTGCCATACCGTCGAGTGTCGCCTTCTTTTTCTTGATCGATGTAATATCCACATCCAGCAGCAATCCGGGCTGTACGTGATACGGATTGATCATGTAATCGAACATCTGGAATTCACTCTCGAGGTATTGAAGCCTTTCTTCCATGACCCTTCGCTTTTTCGGATAACTGTACCCGTACATATCCGAAAGTTTCTTATTCATGAGCAGCAATCGCTTCTTCATTTTGGACTTTTCAAAGATATACGTCCTGTTCATCCGCTCGACATCGGTATCCGACGGTTTTATGAATGTAATCTCATCCCACATCTTATCGATATCTTCATAAAGCGGATCTCCGGTCTTTGCCTTGATCTTGTTCCTGATCTTGTTCTTTGTCTTCTTTGCAAGATCGTTAAAATCGACGATTCCCTTGAGGAACTTGGAATCCTCATAGATCATCTCCAGCACATCCCAGATATGCTGGACTTCGATTTCAAAAGATTTGATCTGGACATCGTATGCCCTTCTTTCTTCAATAAGCTGGGCATTATCATAGTATTTCATGCGGATATTAAAGCGCTCGTCCGGCAGGGCGTTCGAATTCGTATCCTCATACTCCCTGAGAATGAGTTCACGAGCGTTTTTCAAATTTTCGACATACTGATATCCCATTTTGGAAGTATCGAGGATCGAAGTGATCGAGTTGATCGCCGTATTGAATCCCCTGTTTCTGATATTTTCAATATCGATGATCTTCTTGAGATTTTCTCTGATATTCAGTGCGTCAAACTCTTCCGGCGGTATTTCGGCCCGAAGCCCTTCGACACGTTCCATGAGTTGCTTGCTGAACATGAAATAACGCTTTGATTTTGGATTTTCCTTATCGTCTCCCGTGTGCTCTTCGACCCTTCTCATTCTCTCAAAGATGACCTGGGCATCGGACATTTCCTCTTTTCCTTCGTCAACGAGTTCGTCCTTGTACTTTTCGATCTCCTTGTCGATCTTGTCGATAATATAGTTGGAGAGGAGGTCTTTGATGAGATATTCGACCGTTACCTGATAATGAAAAATCGGACTGATAAGCTCGGCATCCAAAATATTCACTGAAAGTTTGACGTCGGTAACTGTTTTCGGCTTATGAATATTGTCCTTGAACGCACATTTTACGATTGAATATGCATTTTCACCGCGGATAAAGGCACCCACATCGGTTTTTTGCCTCAAAATAGAGTTTGTCAGGTTTTCAAGGTCGTTCACGCCGCGCTGAATATGACCCTGGAGATGGCCGTACATATTGACAATCGATTTCTCGATTTCACCGGTATTGAATTTATCCATTCCACCGATCTGATCGAGCAATGCCGCGATTTCCCTGGGTGTATAACGGGCGAGAATCTTCATTTCTTCTTTATCAACGAAATTTCTCACCTTTTTGGCCATTTCGTCTTCTGTTGTGACAACATATCTATTAAACATATTCTGGTAATTCTGGTTGAAATAATTATAAAGTTTCTCCTTGAGCCCGCCCATAACATCGATCCGGTGCAGAACATCTTTCGGTAATTTTGAAATGACATGGTTCATCACCTTATCGACTTCTTCACTTAAAAGGAGATCAACTTCCGCCTGCTGATCCCTGAACTCCTGTGCCAGAGAGTTCCTTGAACCAACAGCACTCGGCTTTTCAGGATGAAACACATTTGGACTTTTTGGTAAATCAACTGCTGCCATATTTTACTCCTTATAAATTAATTCTTAAAATGATCATAATCATTATTCATAAAAAGTCAAGCAAAAAAAAATAAAAGTTGATTAAATTAATTACTTTGTATGATATCACCATTATCGTCATTTTACGGAGATACCCTGATCTCTTAACGCAAGATATAAAATAAAAATAAAACATGGACAACATACCATACGGCACCTTTTTCCCCGATGTCGAGCAGGATCATGCGGCGGCGGTCAAGAATATCGACATTGCCCCTCATCTATATACACGAGGCCATTTTCTCTCTTTAAATTGTTTATAAAATGATGTATATTCTTGGTACGATGACACCGTTTATAATAACCTCGACGCAACACCCAGTATTTCCGGATCACCTTGCACCCATCGATTACTCGGGACTGGTCGCTATCGGCGGAAAACTGACGGTCCCTGTCCTGATCGAGGCCTATTCAAAAGGTATTTTCCCCTGGTCCGGTGAAGATCCGATACCGTGGTATTCCCCTGATCCCCGTCTCATTCTCCTCCCCGACATGTTTCATGTCTCAAAGCGTCTCCGTCGAATTATTGCCGGTAAAAAGTATGAGGTAAAATTTGACATGGATTTCAGAGAGATTGTCTATAAATGCGCGACAATTAAAAGAAAACATCAAAACGGGACATGGATCAATGAACGCATCATCGACACCTATGAAGAACTTTTCGAAAAAAAAATCGGCCATTGCGTCGGTATCTATGAAGAATCGAGGCTTTGCGGCGGGCTTTACGGGCTCTCATTGGGAAAATGTTTTTTCGGCGAATCCATGTTTTCAGAAACACCGAACACCTCAAAACTTGCCCTTTACCATCTTTCGTGTTTCCTCAAAGGACAAAATTTTACTTTTATCGACTGCCAACAGGTCACCCCACACCTGATGAATCTCGGCGCCATTCCGGTTCCCCGGCTTATCTTCCTCCGCCTGCTCAAAGAATCAGGGATACACCATAACGTTCCCTCGCGATGGGAATATCCGTAAAACGACATACGAATGTCAAGCAGGGCGGCATATGTGCCGTGAAACCCGGTACATAACCGTGATAAAATGACCCGGAATAGGCCGTTATATACTTGACGCAAGCGATGCAAATACATATATTCTTAGAGAAAAACAGATAAGCAAAAGCAGAAGACCTCCGTTCATTGAGGTGACGGTCAATGAGGCGGTCTTTTCGGCTTCAATTGATATTTTATTAAAGGCAATGCCTTTTATTTTCCGGTATATTTTGTAAAAATACCGCCGCCTGAGGAGAATGACCTTTGCCGGTGTATTTTTACTTTGATATTCAATCCTATATGAGAG
This sequence comes from Spirochaetales bacterium, assembly GCA_016930085.1. Classification (NCBI taxonomy): domain Bacteria; kingdom Pseudomonadati; phylum Spirochaetota; class Spirochaetia; order Spirochaetales; species Spirochaetales bacterium. Next base: position 173,387 of record JAFGHO010000057.1, on the reverse strand, counting down.
GTAAGCCGGGCTCTAACGATTATAAACAATTGGATAACAGAAGGATAATGTATATGGCAGATGCGTATGAAGAGAAAACGGATATCGAACAAACCCTCGTGCTTATCAAGCCCGATGGTATAAAACGGTCATTAACCGGAAATATTATTGCACTGCTGGCCCATCCGGATAACATCATCGTCGGGGCCAAACTGGTAAAAGTAAGCAGGGAACTGGCCATCGAACATTATATCAATTTGAAACATAAACCCTTTTTCGACGAACTGATCAATTATTTCGCCGGAGACGGGCATACGAACAGAATCTTTGCCCTTGTCTATGAAGGGAAAGACATTATACAACGGGTACGTGAACGTGCGGGTGCGACAAATCCCGAAGATGCTAAACCCGAGACAATCCGCGGCAAGTACGGAAGAATCCATTCAAAAACCGGCATATATGAGAATGTCATCCATTGTTCCGAAAACAAGGGAGAAGCGGAGCGTGAAATAAAGCTATGGTTCGAACCGGATGAAATCGTCTATGTCAGGTTTCCTGTCGAATTTGTCGAGCAGATCAGACGCGTCCTTCGATGGAAGGATTAAACGGGATTGCCCACTGTCAAGCACATAATGGCAGATGAAACGTTTGCTGTACCGGTATATTAATGTGTGAAAAAAGATAAAAATAATTGATAATCCCCGACGTATTCACCCTTTTTCACCTGCACCATTATCCCGAAAGCAGGGAGAGAACCCGGGGCGCAATATCGGTGATCGCATCGACATCTGTAAAAAATGCCGCTCCCCTGCCTGCCGCGAGAAACATTGCCGGATTCATCGTATGGTCCTTGCGAGAAGTATCCTCACAATTCCCGTGATCGCTGCATACAATGAGTGTTGTCTCTTCTCCCATCGTATCCAGTATCCCGTAAAAAAAGCCGTCGAGGCGTTCGCAGACACCGACGGCCGCTTCCAAATCCCCTTTATGGCCGGCGATATCAGGAAGAAAGCTTTCGAAAACGACACAATCATAATCCCTTGAGAAAGCCCCGCAATGACGGCCGGCTTCTTCGGGAGTGACGGCCGGCACATCCAAACCATATACGTTAAGGATTATTTCGTTTGTAATATCCCAGTATACCGCCCTCCCCGCGTTCAGGTCGGATACGGTGAGAAACGGTATACCGGCCGCCATGAAGGAGAGGGTGGTAACCGAATGTTCCCGTTTTCCCGCTTTTACCATTTCAAAATATGAGGGGGTATATGCGTTTGCAAAGATAGTCGAATATCCCGCTTTCTTTATGCGAAGGGGCAGCGAATGCCGGGCAATAAGGCGTTTGAGCGGCTGATTGGGAAATGCGGGGAAATGATACCCTATCATTGCCGGGGCATTGATTCCGGTAAACAGGGCCGTTTGTCCCGTCGCACTTTGTGGGATCCCCGGAACACCAAGGCAGGCATCGGTCCCTTTGAAAACCAGTGTTTCCGTACATCTCACCGATTCGTTCGTCAGCGGACCGCCGACGAGGCTTTTCAGACAGGGCATATCCGCCCGGGTAAAGGGATTCGACGGCGAATCACCGCAAAGCCCGACGCCGTCCAGAAAGACGAGGACTACACGCTGCCGCATGCCTCACTACCCATGATATCCAGGGCGCGTTTGAACTTGCTCATATTCGAGGGTCTGAACTGCCATCCGTTTTTCCAGAACATCTCCCTTAATTCCGCCTCGAGATCATCGATATCGTCGTTTCCGGCTTCGGCTTCGAGTTCATAAAAAATCGAATCGTTGATCGTCGTTTTATCAATTTCCAGTCTCCACGACTTCCATGGAATATATATCCGTTCGTTGCAGAATGAAAGAAACGGAACCACAAAGCGGTCCCCAAAGCGTTTGACGAGTTCCCGGCATGCGGTTTCCGGAATCGAAGCAAGATCGAATCCCGCAAGGAGTGCCGATGCCTTATGCCGGGAAATACCGCTTTCATATTCTATCCTTTTATAAACGGCATCAAGCAGTTTTTCCGGCCCCTTGGTCGTGAGATAGGCGTTTTCCGGTTCGATACGCAATCGAAGCACCCACTTCTTTTTAAGAAGGTACATTTTTACGGTATCGAAAAAATGGTTTTCCTGGAGAACCGGAACAGGTCTGTACGGCGACAGCTTCAGTATTTCCCTGTACATGAGGGCATCGAGAGAGCATTTAATTTCTATTTCTTCGTTAGTATGTGTATTCATGACCGCCATCATTCCCGTACGACGATTCTGCAGTACCGTTTTTTCCCCGCCCGTAAGAGAAGCGAACCGTCTTTCAGGTCTGCAGTGCCAAAATCCTTTTCGATATCGGTTACGTTTTCCCCGTTCACATACGCCCCGCCCTGCTGAATCAGCCGCCTGGCCTCCGAAGTACTTCCGCAAAGTCCGGATGCGACGAAAAGCCGCACGATATTGCCCTCCTGGGCAAACCCGTTTTTCGAGAGGTCCATTGTCACCGCATCGGCATCGCCCGTATCCCCCTCCCGGGCGAAAAGCGCTTCGGATGAAGTTTTGACTTTCATCGCTGCTTCTTTTCCGTGAACGATCGAAGTGAGTTCGAACGCGAGTACCTTTTTCGCTTCGTTCGCTTCTTTATCCTTCAGTACGGCAAGTTTTTCGATTTCCGAAACCGGGAGAAATGTATAGAGCAGAAGGAATTTTCTTACATCCGCATCCGCGATATTGACCCAGTACTGATAAAACTCATAAGGACTCACCAGTTCGGGATCAAGGTAAAGTGCCCCTTTTTCGGTCTTTCCCATTTTTTTCCCGTCCGAACGCATGATCAGCGGAGAAGTCAAAGCGTATGCCTGTTTTCCCGTCATCCTGCGTATGAGCTCGATACCCGATACGATATTTCCCCACTGGTCGTCCCCGCCAAGCTGGAGAACGCAGCCGTATTTTTGAAAGAGAACAAGAAAATCATAGGACTGGAGAATCTGGTAATTGAACTCGATAAATGAAAGTCCCGTTTCCATCCGCTGTTTATATGCCTCGAAACCAAGCATCCTGTTGACGGAAAAATGCCTGCCGATTTCCCTGAGAAAATCGATATAATTGAGGTCCGAAAGCCAGTCGGCATTATCGACCATAATCGCTTTGTTTCCCGAAAAATCGATAAACCGCGAGATCTGGGTTTTAAAGGATTCGGCGTTTGCCCGAATGTCGTCGACCGACAGCATTTTTCTTGTCTCTGTTTTCCCGGACGGGTCTCCGATCCTTGCCGTTCCGCCGCCGACCAGGGCGATCGGTCTATGGCCGGTGCGCTGAAGATGGGCCATGGCAAAAAGCGGAACAAGGTGTCCGACATGAAGGCTGTTGCCCGTCGGATCGAATCCGGCATAAAAGGTGACATTTCCGCCGTTCAGGAGTTTCATGCATTCGGTGTCATCCGAGCATTGCCGGATGAACCCCCGTTCCTTCAATACATCGAATGCTCCGGCCATTATTCACCCCTCCTGTATATTTTAATCTCATTCCTGACTCTGGCCGCTATTTCGGGAACCTTTACCCGCACCTGTTCCATCGAATCCCTGAAACGCAGCGTGACCGTATTGTCGTCCTTTGTCTGATAATCGATCGTAATACAATACGGCGTTCCTATTTCGTCCTGCCTTCTGTAGCGTCTTCCGATGGCGCCCCCCTGGTCGTAAAAGGTGGTAAAATCGTCCCGAAGCGATGTTTCGATATCTTTGGCCAGTTCCGCAAGACCGTCCTTTTTTACAAGGGGAAATACACCGATGGTGACCGGCGCAAGAATCGGATGAAACCTGAGTACGGTTCTTGTTTCACCTTCGACCTCTTCCTCGTCGTACGCGTCACTCAGCACGACCAGTACCGTCCGTGTCAGCCCCGCCGATGTCTCAATGATAAAGGGAGTATACCGTTCGCGGGTGATGTCATCCAGAAAAGTAAGGTCTTTTCCCGAATACTCCATATGCCTGCCAAGGTCGTAATCTGTTCTGTTATGGATACCCTCGAACTCCTTGAAACCAAATGGAAACTCGTATTCGATATCGAACGCCTTTTTCGCATAATGGGCAAGTTCGCCCGGGCCATGCTCGTGAAAGCGTAACTTGCTTTTCCTGATACCCATGGAAAGATAATAATCGAAACGTTTTTGCATCCAGTACTCGAACCACCTGTCATCCTCTTTCGGATGGACAAAATACTGCATCTCCATCTGTTCGAACTCGCATGTTCTGAAAATAAAATTCTTGGTCGTTATCTCGTTCCTGAACGCCTTGCCCACCTGGGCGATCCCGAAAGGAATTTTCAGTCTGCTTGTCTGGAGCACGTTTTTATAATTGACATAGATCCCCTGTGCCGTTTCGGGACGGAGGAAGACGATCGAACCGGCATCCTCAACCGGTCCGAGATGGGTTTTGAACATAAGATTGAAGTTGCGCGGATCGGTAAGTTCACCACCGCACTCGGGACAGCGGTGATTCTTCATTGCTTCTTCTTCCAGCATATCCGCGCGAAACCGGAGTTTACAGTTTTTACAGTCGACAAGGGGGTCGGTAAAGTTTTCGACATGACCGGAGGCTTCCCAGACGCGGGGGTGCATCATGATCGCGGCGTCAATACCCACGATATTGTCATTCAACTGGGTCATCTCACGCCACCAGTATCTTTTAATACGGTTCTTGAGTTCGATACCCATCGGTCCGTAATCCCAGGCGGAAGTCAATCCCCCGTAGATTTCGCTCGACTGAAAGATGAATCCCCGTCTTTTGCAAAGAGAAATCAGTTTATCCATTGTAACACTATCCGACATGTCATTTACTCCTTTTCTCCGGCAGCTTCAATCATGTGTAATGCCTTTTCCACCCGGCCGCTTGCGACCTCGCTCTTGAGCAGCCGCAGCGATTCAAAAAGCGGGGGTGAAACGGTGGAACCGGTAATCGATATCCGTAATGGCAAAAGGAAATCCCCGAGCTTTACTCCGCACCCGGAAGCGGCTTCCCGGAACCGGTTTTCGTTTTCTTCATCCGAACGTTCACGGAATCCCTCAAGCAGACGAAGGTTTTCTTTTAATACCAGCATCGTTTTCTCCCTGTCGAGCCGCTTCGGAATCAACTGCCTGTAATCTGAAATCTCGACTTCCCTGAAGAGGAAACCCACCAGGCCGGTAATCTCCGACAACACCTTGAGCCGTTCATGAACGAGGGGGATCATCCCGTCGATCACCTTCATCTCTTCACGGGTCGGCGGATCGCCGACCAGCTTTTCACCGGTCAGATACGGCATGAGCAACGACTTCATCTCTTCATGGCTTTTTTTCCGTATATAATTCCCGTTAAACCATTCGAGTTTTTTATAATCGAAGGTGGCCGATGCCTTGTTGAGTTTCTCGATCGAAAACAGTTTTTTTAACTCTCCGAGTGAAAAAAACTCCCTGACCCCGTCGTACGACCAACCAAGCAGGGTCACGTAATTGATAATCGCCTCCGGAAGATACCCCTTTTCCCTGAACTCGCGGATACTGGTCGACCCGTGACGTTTGGATAGTTTATGCCCGTCCGGTCCCATCACCATGGGAAGATGGCAGTATTTCGGTTCTTCCCAGCCGAGTGCATCATACATGATCGTATATAACGGTACCGATGGAATGTATTCCTGTGCACGGAACACATGGGTAATCTTCATCAGATGATCATCCACGACATTGGCAAGGTGATAGGTGGGAAACCCGTCCGATTTAAGAAGAACGGGGTCAGGATTGATTTCACTGTTCCGTCTGCTGATATCCCCGAGGAGTTCGTCATGAAAGCGTGTCTCACCTTCTGCGGGGACGGCAAGCCGGATCACGGAATCGATATGTTGCTCTTCATATTCACTTCTCTCTTCCACGCTCAACGACCTGCAATGCCGGTCATATCCCGTTTCACCGCCCAAAGACGACTGAGTCTCCCTCAATGCCGCAAGCCGCTCCTGCGTGCAATAGCAGCGATATGCGGTGCCCTTTTCCACGAGTTTTTCGGCATACTCCCGGTAGAGATCCTTCCGTTCCGACTGAAAATACGGTCCGTACGCTCCGCCTTTATCCGGACCTTCATCCCATTCTATTCCCAGCCAGCTGAACGTGTCATATATATCCCTGAGTGCCTCCTCATAAAAGCGTTCCCTGTCCGTATCCTCGATACGGAGGATAAAGGTTCCGCCACACGAGCGTGCAAAAAAATAGGTGAAAAGCGCTGTTCTCACACCGCCGATATGTTGCAGACCGGTCGGTGAGGGCGCATAGCGAACACGGACACTCATGAAGCAACCCGCACGAATGAATCGTTTACAATGACGCACTCATTATTCTGCCCTCTTTCCGCCCTGAATCGGGCACACACCACGGATGAGTTCATAAATAGTAACTCCTCTTATTATTACGTTATCGGAAAAAACGGCCTTTATTATACAGGAGTATGGAATCATGGTCAAGTAAAGATTTTTGACCCGGACTCCTTACGGACGGCATACACACTCTCGACAGTGTGGAGAGTGGTGTCGATGTCGGATGTGACGGCGGAAACACTGGTTCCGGTAATTAGCAGCGATCAATGACCTTTTCACTTCGAAATGGCGCTATTATATTGCGGTTATCCGGAAGCAGTCGGTATCGATCCATACCCCGTCATTCCGGCGATTATTCGACAACATTGAAATAGCTCTCCGGCTGCCCCTCGTTATTTTCGGCAAGGGTCGCGTGACGTAACAGATGTATCCCCGTTTCATGCGGATCGTTACCCAGAAGCCATTTCAAAAACGATTGAATGTTGATGCCCTTCTGCTCAATATTTTTCCATCTGACGCATATACCGTCGTTCATCATGAAAAAAGCCTCCAGCGCCGGTGCAAAACCGGAGTCTTCACCGCTTCCTTCGTTCACTTCATTGATACGGGCATAAAGATGTATGACCGTAGCGATTCCTTCGCTGCTTCTTACGATATAATCCGAACCCCAATAAAGTGAAGGCAGCGACACTTTCTTTGTACCCGCAACCCAATTCTTCAACGGTTTTGCTTCCCGGACGGCCAAGCCTTCAGGAAGCACTTCGTTCATCCTGTCAATAAACGATGCGGCGTCATCGAGATTACGGAGTTCGATATGTGCAATTTCATCACGAGATTCGATGCCGAGTGCGAGTGGAGCCGCGAAGCTGATAACCGGCTTTGGATTATAGCCCGATGTAAAACAAGCATGATACCCCGCCCGCAGCAATGCGCGCTCGAAAAGGTGCATACAGTTAAGGTGCGAAAGATAGGCGGCCTTCCCCTTTTTTGAAAAAGAGAAAAGCAGTTTTCGCTCTTTTCCCGTGACAAGGCTTTTCATGGGGAGAGTAAAGCTTTTCTCGATGTCGGTTTCCGTTACCGTATCACAGACCGCCGTTTTATCACGACAAACCCCGCAGGGATTCTTGCATTGAGTGCGACAGGAAGGTGTTAATTCCCCTCTCACAGCCCTCCGCCACTCCTTTTTTAAATACGATGTCGAGGACATACCGCCCGCAGAGGATTCCCATGGAAGTTTTTCATGAAAACCCCTTTTTCGAATACCCTCGCTTTCGACATCCCATCCGGCATCCCTGAAAACGGAACGCCACAGATCGCGATTCAGATACTCCTCCCATGCATCGAGACGGGCGCCCCGGACAAACGCGTTTTCGATCACCTCACCTATCCGTCGGTCTCCCCGTGCGATGATTCCCTCGAGCATTGATGCAAAAGGCGAATGATAGGTGACTTTACATGATTCACCGGCGAGTCTCCGCTTTATCGCCATTATACGCCGCAATGCATCTTCTTCGGCGAGTTGCCGGGCCCATTGAAACGGCGTATGGGCTTTGGGGACAAACGTCGAAAGATTGATATGCAGCTGCATGCGGGTTTGTTTTTTTATGGTGAGAATAAAATCGACAATTTCATCCGATTCGTCACCGCTATAAAGCGGAAGCCCTATCATAAAATAGAACTTCGCTTTTTTCCATCCCTGTGTTCTTGCCTCTTTCAGTAAGGCGATTGTTTTTTGAAGTGAGACGGTCTTATTAATTCCCTTCTGCCATGATTCAAGGGGTGTTTCGATGGCAAAGGTTAGTCCGCTTTTTCGCACTTCCGCGATATCGGAGAGGATATGCAGGGCCATGCTGTCGATACGCAGTGACGGCAGCCCGAAAGAAACGCCAAGGTGCGTGTAACGTTTCACTAAAAGATTGACCAGGAAATCGATCGAGGGGTAATCACCGCTTGAAAGTGAAGCAAGCGATATCCGCCTGTACCCGCAGGTAAAAACAAGATGTTCGATTTCCCGAATAATTGCATCGGGATGTTTTATCCGGTACGGCCTGTAGTAGCCGCTTGCCGAGCAGAACCGGCAGCCGTGCGGACAACCGCGCATGATCTCGACAATCCCGTGATCATGCGCGGCCGCAATGGAAGGAACGGGTAAAAGCGGAGGGGCCGTCTCCCTGTGGAAATCCATCCATACATATTTTCTAACATTTTTTTTCGACAGGCTGCCGCTCCACACAGCTTCTTCTTTTAGAATTCGCTCAAGCAGGTCTTTCCGGCCGGCTCCCTTTCTTTTCAACTCAACCAGTTCTTTCAAACAATGGTCGACAAACATTTCCCCGTCCCCCAGGTACACGCAATCGACGAACCTGCCGTACGGAACGGGATTGACGACGGACGGTCCACCGGCGATGACGATCGGTTCATCGTCCGGCCGTTCATCGGCATGAAGATGAACCCCGCCCAGATCCAAAATAGCGAGCATATTGGTTACCGTGAGTTCATAGCCGATCGAAAATCCGATAATATCGAAACGCTTGAGGACACGGTATGTTTCAAGACTGAAAAGCGGGAGATCGTGTGACCGCAGCTGCTCCTCGAAATCCGGTGCGGGGGCAAAGATCCGTTCGCACCGCAAACCGGCAACAGACTGACACCGGGTATACAGAAGACGAACGGCGAGATTCGACATACCGATTTCATACAGATCGGGATACGAGAGTGCGATCGAGAGTGAATAATCGCCGTCCGCCGACCGGAGACCATACTCGCCTCCCGTATATCTTCCGGGCTTTTCAACGGAAAGGAGTATCTTCCGCAGATCTTTTTCGAGGCTGATTGTATCCATCGCTTACCTGTAACGCCTGAAAGAAATATTTAGCAGGATACCGATACCGATAAGCGCCGTCCAGAGAGAGGAGCCGCCGTAGGATAGAAAAAGAAGAGGAATCCCGGTAATAGGCATGATTCCCATTGACATACCGATATTGATGACGACATGAAAATAAATCATACCGATGATTCCTACGCCGGTTAAAACGGCGAATTTATCGGAAGTGCCGGAAATGATGTTAATGCCGCGGACTAAAAGCAGCAGAAAGAGGGCGATGACCAGGCTGCCGCCGAGAAATCCCCATTCTTCCGCGATCAACGAGAAAATGAAGTCGGTACTCTGCTGGGGCAGATACTGATAATGACTCTGTGTTCCCTGAAGATACCCCTTGCCTATAAATCCGCCTGAACCGATCGCCGTCATGGATTGTATCGTGTGCCACCCTGAATCCCAGTAATCGTCATAGGGATTGAAGAAACTGACTATCCGCTTGATCTGATAACTCTGAATATCCGAGCCTAAAAGCAATGTTCCGAAAAGCGCGAGAATCAGAATGAGACAGGTAAAGATTATCCAGTAAAAGACCTTTCGCTTGAATTTGAAATAACCGAACACCGCGATCCCGATAATGAGAAGCAGGAACAATATGAATATGAGGAGGATCTCCGGTGAACGTAAAAATGAGAAAATCGGATATTCCTCGCCGAGGATATATTCTTCGATAAAAGGAAGAACGACAAGAAGCGTGAAAGAAAAAAAAGTCGCAATAAAGAAGACAAGATGCCGTATCCTCGCGCCCGCCGCGACCGACATGACGATGAAGATAGGGAAAAACACCAAAGCCGTGCCCACATCCGGCTGCAGGACGATCAAGAAAACAGGAAGCAGCGTTATCGCCAGCCCGACAAGAAAATACCTGAGTTTGACAATGCTGTTTCCCACCGTCACATAATAAAAAGCGAGGAACAGGATGGTCGCGAGTTTCATGAATTCGGAAGGCTGAACGCCGGCTTCCGCAAACCCCAGCCATGACCGTGCCCCGTTAACGACCTTGCCGAAAAAAAGTGTAAAAACGAGCAGAAGTATGAAGAAACCGTAGATATATAAAGAGAGATTCATCAAATAGGAATAATCGATAAAAAGAATGATCGCCAGAAGAACAAGACCGGTCACAAGCCACACGATCTGTTTTATATACTCATCGGAAAAGGAAACACCGGTGGCGGTCACTCCGCTTGAATAGATAAAGAGGACGCCGATGACAACGAGTACCAGTGTCGAGCAGAGAAGGACGATGTCAAAACCAAAAAAACCTGTTCTTTTCATTCCTCTTCCTTATAGGTGTTCCTCAGCCACGGATAAAGGGACACCATCGCCTCTTCAAATGTCTGATGCGCGAAGATTCCCTGGAAAATGATATTGGCTGTTTTCGAAGCCCACCATTCTTTCAGGGTAGATTTTTCGATAATGGCGACAACGACGATACGATCTTCAGGATTGTCCGTCTGATAAGGCGCATAAGCGGCAAACCAGGAATGATATAGTTCTTCGATCCCGATTTCCGGTGTTCCGGTTTTTCCGGCCACCTCTGTCGCTTTCGTACTGACCAGAGCCGCCGTCCCATCCGTGACGACCAGTCTCATGGCTTTTTGAACCTGTTTGAATGTTTCCCGACTCACATATGAGGTCGCGAGTACCTCCCTTTCCTTTTTTTCGATAATATCGCCGGTAGTGGGGTCCCTGATTTCCGCAAGGACATGCGGCTTGTAGACGACTCCCTCGTTTGCCACCATTGCCACGACATTGGCAAGCTGCAGGGGGGTGACGGTGATCCATCCCTGACCGATCGATATGTTCATCGTATCCCCACCGAGCCACTTCATATGTTCCTTTTTTTCCTTCCATTCAGGGGTTGGAAGAAATCCGCCGATTTCTTCCGGCAGATCGATACCCGTCGGTTTTCCCAATCCGAACATCCGGGCATAATTGATAATATGCTCGATCTTAAGGTATTCGACACCCACGGTAAAATAATAAATATTGCAGGAGTTCGCAAAACCGTCAAACAGATCCATTTTACCGTGACCGTGTTCTTTCCAGCAATGCGCAACCCGATCTCCAAGTTCCATGGCTCCCGTACAATTGATGCGTTCATTGACGGGAAATACCTTCTCTTCGATTATAGCGGTGGTCATGACAATCTTGAATACCGATGCGGGGGGATACGGGGCCTGAATCGCCCTGTTGTAAAACGGAAACGTCGGATCGAGCGAGAGTTTTTTGAATTGTTCGGCCGCATCCTCGGAAGAAAAAATATTCGGATCAAACCACGGATACGAAACCAGCGCCAGGATTTCCCCCGTAGCGGGTTTGAGGACTAAAACGGCGCCGATCCGTTCTCCAAGGGCTTTTTCGGCAAGTGTTTGGATGTGTCTGTCGATGGTCAGGACAAGCGATTTTCCGGGTTCGGGTGGTATATCTTCATCGAGTTTTTCGTGTAATTGTTTTTCTTTGACATCGACGAGTTTAAACCGTTTTCCGTCCTTACCGCGTAAAAGCATATCATACTGTTTTTCAATCCCGGATTTTCCGATTGTCGAGTTGAGATTGATACCCTTGTTATAAAGGGTGTTCTGCTCTTCGTCGGTAATATAACCTGTGTACCCCAGGATGTGGGACAATGAATTTGACAATAGATATCCCCGTATCGGCTTGCTGTGCCAGGTTATTCCGGGGAACTGACCGTTATGTTCGGCAAGGTAGGCAACGGTTCTGAATGATACCCCGCTTTTAATTTCAATCGGTTGATAGGATTTATATAATTTCTCTGGAACCCTTTTTTTAATCTCTGTTGTTTCCATCGAAAGAACTGCGGCAAGTTTCTCGAATAACCCGTTCATTGCTCCCGGCTTGACATCACCCGGCGTGAGATTGATGGCAAATGAATCGATATTATAGACAAGGGGAATATCGTAATTGCAGTCAAATATCTGGCCCCGTTGTGCGAGTATCGGTATATCCCGCTTTAGTATCTCCTGTGCCTGCTGCCTGTATTTGAATCCCATCACAATCTGAAGAATAAAAAGGTAGATAATAAGTAAGGAGAGAGAAAAAATAATGACGATATTGATAAAAAAAATACGCGACCTGTTTATTTTTGTTTGCGGGCTTCTGAATACTATTTCTCCCATCGGAACATCTTCCTTCGCGTCAATGCCTCAGAATGATTTACACAATTGCCGCTTTGTCTTTTTTTCACGCTTTTTCTTTATCTTCCTCCTTGAATATCCTTATAAGTTTTAAAAGTGCGAAAATAAAAGGCCCCAGTATTGCATTATAAACAAGTTCGATAAGGGTATTGAAATGAAAGAAACTGGTTGCATATTGGGATAATGAAAATACCAAAGCGATCATCCATATAAGAAATCCTTTGATCACCGTTGCCGCAACAACGAAAAGTATGGGAATGAAAACGACATCGATAACGATATTACCCTGAAGCAGCCCGTAGAGGAATCCAAGAATTGTCTTGACAATGGATGAAAAACCAAGAGGCGTGATAGTGATAAAATCCTCGAATAAACCGGCGAAAAACCCGGATACTTCTCCGACGACACTTCCCCGTCTGTAGCTGATAAATACCAGAATGATTAGGGAAAGATCGGGTTTGACGCCATTGATGGCGATATAATTGAGCAGTGTCGATTGAAGTATTAATGCCGACAAAAGAATGATCAGCGTCACGACGACTATCTTTAGCTTTTCTCCCATCTATCAGTCCATATTCAGATGTATTTGAACGATCCGGATTCGTTAGGCTATATTCGGATATCCTATCCGTCTGTATTCGGATATCCTATCCGTCTGTATCCAGGATAAAAACCTCCCGTAAACGGGAAAAATCGACGACAGGCTCGAGCTCACACTCCATCGATGTTTCATACGGCTTTGATGTAATGACCTTCACCTTCCCGATATGTATTCCCTTCGGAAACAACCGGCCTACCCCCGAGCTTACGAGAAGGTCTCCGTATTTGATTTCCGATTTGGCCTGCTTTTCCAGATATTGCAGAAGGACATGCGGAGTGTTATCACCCATCCCCTTCACAAGACCTTCATACCCGGACGATTCAAAGCTTGCGGCAATATGAAAGGAATCATTGAAAAGCGGCATGACAACGGCGGTATTTATTCCCGTGTCGACCACCTTTCCGACGAGTCCCTGATGCTTCGAATACCAGGCGACTACCGGCATGTCGACCTTGACGCCATCCTTCTCCCCCCTGTTCACCACAAAAGAAAGCGCATGATTACCGGGCTGTTTTGCGATTATAACCGCCGGTATCTGCCTTACATCATCCCCATAAAGCGAAGGAATCATATATGAAAAACCGAGCAATCCCCTAAGGATTCTGTTCTGTCGTTTCAATTCCGAAAGTTCGTTGGTTAGTGTATAGAACAACTCTAATTTATTTTTGGTATCCTCCAGTTCAGTCTTGAGTTTTTTATAATCACCAAGATATGAAAAAGCTTCTGAAAAGGAAACAGTCAGATCGGCAATCCCGGACTGGAAGGTCGAAAAAAACGAAAATCCTACCGATTCGAATTGCCTCACACCCGGATTCCTGGAACCGATTAAGAGGAGTATACCGAATACAAGAAGCATAATAAAAATAATACTCCGCGAATGTTTCCGATAAAATGATTTAATACTGCGCATCTGTTATTCTCATGATCGGCAATTTTAACGGATTGCCGATTACATAATATTGTAAAGCTTCTTGTTATTGTCTCTTATCATTTCAAGATATTTTCCCGCCCCTAAAGCGACACAGATAAGCGGATTATCCGCCAGAATCGCCGGTACACCCGTCTCTTTTGCGATGAGTTTCGGAAATCCCTTGAGTAGCGAACCGCCGCCGGTCATCACGATACCCCGCTCGATAATGTCTGCCGCGAGTTCGGGCGGGGTCTGACCGAGTGTTTTTTTGATTTCCTCGATGACGATATTGATCGGTTCCTGGAGGGCGTCCCTTACTTCGACCGAATCGAGTTCCAGCCTTCGAGGTAAACCGGTAATCGCGTCCGTTCCCTTTATCTCCATTTTCTCTATTTTATTATCCGGTGTTGCCGTACCTATCGTCATCTTGATATTTTCCGCGGTCGACTCCCCGATGATGAGATTATGGACGTTCCGCACATGTTTGATAATCGAATCGTCGAACTCGTCCCCCCCGACGCGGATTGAGTTCGAAACCACCATTCCGTCGAGTGAAATCACCGATATTTCGGTTGTGCCGCCCCCGATATCACATATCATGTTTCCCGCCGGTTCTGAAATCGGTATATCGGCGCCAAGCGCGGCGGCCATGGATTCCTCGATCAGATAAACCGGATCCCGTGCCCCCGCCTGTTCAGCGCTTTCACGGACCGCCCGTTTCTCGACTTCCGTAATGCAGGTGGGAACGCCGATAGCCATCCTCGGTTTCACAAACCACCGTTTGGGAAGAACCTTCCCGACAAAATATCTGATCATTTTTTCCGTTGTTTCAAAATCGGCAATAACACCATCCCTGAGCGGTCGAATACAGATAATCTCACCGGGCGTTTTCCAGAGCATTTTTTTTGCTTCATAACCGACGGCAACGACCTTTTTCGTACCGCGTTCGACGGCGACAACCGACGGTTCACTCAGTACAATTCCCCTCCCTTTCACATAGACAAGCGTATTGCATGTACCGAGATCTATTCCTATATCAGCAGAGAAAAAATTAAAAATTTTGCCGATCCCCATACTTAAACCTCCAAACTATTTCCGTATCCAAAGGGTTATATGCCCTGATTTGGCAGCAAACCATTATTTATATAAATGGCGTTTCGCCTGATAATGTGAAGGATCGATTCTCAACGTCTCCCGCCATTGGGCGCGGGCTTTGATCCTGTCATTCAATTTATCGTAAATAACACCAAGGTAGAAGTGGGCATTCGCCGATCGATTGTTCACTTCGAGAATTCTCAAGTACTGTTGCTCCGCCTTGAGATAATCCTCGTTCGCCATATAAATCTCGCCCAGGTGAAACCTGCATTGCTGTTCGATATTTATATCTTCCGTTTTATTGAGTGCCCGCAATAAATATTCTTCCGCCTTCGCGTTTTGATTGTTTTTCATGCAGGCTTCACCGACAGAAAGAAGCGAATAATCGGTTTCTTCTTCCTGTAACGCTTCAAGAAAATAATCGAGTTCCTTTTCCGTTTCACCAAGTCCACCATAAGCAAGCCCAAGGCATCGGTATGAATCGAGTCCTTTGTAACCCGATGCAAGAGAGTTTTCCATACTTTTTATTGAAAGATCGTAATAGTATTTCCCTTTTAAAAAATACGTCAGTCCCAAAATATATTCTATTTCACCCTGAAACCCCGTAACCGGGCGGAGTCTCGCTTTTCGAAGATTGAAAATGGTTTTATCGAGTAATGTATCCTTTTCATCATTTTCATTTTTAGCCTTATAGAAAAATGAAAAACCACGGTAGGTTAAAAGCAGCGGATCCATCGGTTTTTTTAAAAGATGCTCATCACAAAGCGAGATGATTTCTTCATAGCTTTTATTATTCCAGAGTTCTTTCATATTTTTATAAACATTACTGAACGAGACAAGCACCGGTATATCGAGTGCGGGAATGAGAAAAAAAACCACCCCCGCCGCACACAGAATAAACAATAAAAGAAAAACGGCGATCTTCCATTTCTTCCTTTTACGTTTGTAATTACCGGAATAACTATATCTGTCTATATTTATCATAATCGTTATAAAAGTATTAAATCCAACATTTAATAAAAAGTCAATTCATTTCATTAAAATCCTGTAAAAAGCTTTTTTTCTTTGTTTTTTTTTTCGTCAATGTCAAAAAAAAAGTGATGCGGCCCCTTTTTTGACGGCTTCTTTCAGCTTTCTTTCGACATGTTTATATCGAGGTCATCCTCGATAGATCTACCAAACGGCAGGTATAACCGGTTCAATCGAAGAGTCAAAAGAAATGTTTCACGGTTCTGAAAACCTCCGCTTCGGATTGTAAACGCACCCGTCCTCAAGCCGTCAGTCGGTAAATTGAGTACAGGGTCGGGTGGGTATATGAGGATGCATGTTGAAAAAAAAAGGCGGGCTTATAAGCCGGATTCTGTTTGTGGTTATCATCTATCTGAAGAGAATCGTTGCCGAATCTCTTTTGCAGCCCACCCGCAGATTAATGGACGAGCAATCCTCTGCTGCTTGGCTTTGCTCCGGATAAGGTTTACCTCTCCCCGTTCGTTGCCGGGACGGGAGGTGGTCTCTTACACCGCCTTTTCACCCTTACCGATCAGTCTTTATTCCCTGAATAAAGACTGATCGGCGGTATCTTTTCTGTGGCACGTGCTGTCTCTCCTTTCGGAGAGCCCGGAGTTTCTCCGGTATCCTGCTCTATGGAGTCCGGACTTTCCTCTGCCTGTCAATTGACGGCAGCGATAACCTGGCCCGCCTTATGCTTCGGCTTCGATCACTTCTCCGGATTCATTTTCCGTTTCATCCTCCGGAAAAAAGAGAATCCTCGAACAATTCGGACAAAACATGATCATATCGAGCAGCCTGACATCATTGGTGAACTGTCCCGTCAATATCATGTGACAGCCGGTACAAATACCGTTACGAATGGGGACGATTCCGACACCCGCCTTGCTCCGGATAATTCGTTCGAATTTGAACAATATCTCCTCATCGAGTCCGGGTGTTATTTTTTCTTCTTCTTTTTGAAGACTCTTGAGCTGCTTTGACTTCTCCTTCAATTCATGTTTGATTCTCGAATTCTCGGTTTTTATATCTTCTTCCTGCTTTTTTATCATCACCTCTTCTTTTTCAAGATTCTTTACCATTTCTTCAAGCGCCTTTTCCTCTTTCTGGAGATTTCTCCTCAATTCGACTTCCTTTTCCGCCGCTGTTTTTATCTCTTTATCAAGCGCCTCGTACTCCCGCTGAGTCTTTATCACATCCATCTGCTGCTCGTACTTGTCTCTTTCAGCTTCCGCATCCAACATTTTCTGCTGGATGTCCTTGATTTTAAGTTTTTTTGCTTCAATTTCCGCATTCTTATCGATAAAGGATTTTTTCAATCTGTTCAACAGCTCTTCCTTTGTCGTGAGTATTTTGGGAATTTCCTTCATATCCCTGTCAATTTCGAACTTTTTCGAAAGTATCTCCTGCAGCGCGCGTAATTTGGCAAATACATCCTGTAACATTGCTTGTTCTCCTTAACTATATTTTATGACAATAATATAACAATTTTCCGCCTCAGTGATCGAGGTAATCCCTCAGTTTTCTGCTTCGCTTCGGATGACGAAGCCGCCGTAATGCCTTTGCCTCAATCTGTCTGATCCTTTCACGTGTGACATTGAAATAAAGTCCGACTTCTTCGAGTGTCAATGAATATCCGTCTTCGAGCCCGAACCTCATCTTCAATACATCCTGCTCCCTTTTAGGAAGCGTGGTCAGCACTTCTTCCAGCTGTTCCTGCAACAACTTGAACGCCGTCTGGCTGGCCGGGTTTTCGATTTCCTTATCCTCGATAAAATCACCCAGCAGGGAGTCTTCTTCTTCACCGATCGGTGTTTCGAGCGAAATAGGTTCGCGGGCGACATTTTTCACCGATTTCACGCGGCTTATCGGCCATCCGAGCCTTTCGGCGATTTCCTCATTCGTTGGTTCTCTGCCGAGAATCTGCATAAGCTGCCGGGATTCCCTGATTACCTTATTGATCTGCTCGATCATATGAACGGGAACCCGGATCGTCCGCGCCTGGTCCGAAATAGACCTCGTGATCGCCTGCCTGATCCACCATGTCGCGTAGGTGGAAAACTTGTATCCCTTTCGATACTCGAACTTTTCTACCGCCTTGATAAGCCCGATATTGCCCTCCTGTACGAGATCGAAAAAATGCAATCCGCGATTCGTATATTTCTTTGCGATACTGACGACAAGACGCAGATTGGCTTTGATCAGCTTGTTCTTCGCACCTTCGAGCATCACCTTACCACGGGCTATCTCATTCGCCATTTTAAGGATCTCCTCGACCGGTACTTCAAAATCGAACTCCAGGTTCCTGAGCTTGTTTCTGCTTGCATGAAACTCCTGAATACGCCGTTTTATTTCATCGGGAGACATACCGAGTTCACGTTCTTTCTCTTCCCGCTTGCGGGGAATGGTAAGTGCCTTGCCGAGACCTCTCAGTTCCTTGATATTCTCGAGTTTCAGGGTTTTTTGTATCCGCTCCTGTTCCCTTCGATAGTTTTTTATTATTTTTTTTGCCTTAAAAAACTTTTCTATAAGCGAGGTAATCTCATAGGGATGAAGCTCGACATTCTTGAGTCGTTTGAGAATATCCTTCTTCTGTTTTTTAAGGTTTTCGTCTTTGAACAATTCCTTTTCGGAGCAATGCAGACTTTTTTTATAATCAATATACTGTTTGAGTTGTATAAAGTTTTCTCTGCACACATCGAGATACGATTGATTCAGCCGCCTTTTTTCGGCAAGAAACTCGGAAATCTGTTTTTTTGTGAGGTTCATATTACGCGGGTCGCTTTTCGACAGAATTTTCATCCCCACGATAAAAAGTTCGTTAATGAAAATTCCCGATGATTTTATCACCCGTTTTACGATATTGTTGCCGTCCTCCATCCGTTTTGAAAGGATAACCTCCTGTTCAGCGGTCAGGAGATTTTCCTTTCCGATTTCTTTAAGATAAAGCCGTATCGGATCGTCGATCGATGAATCCTTGTGGTGTGCAACCAGTTTCTTCTTCTGGGCCGGTTCTTTTTCGATATCGATTTCGATATCAAGATTTATCGGCTCCTCCTGAAGTTTTATGCTGTTCTTCTCCAGGATCGAAATCACTTCATCCATTTTTTCCGTATTGATAATATAGTCCGGGAGAAAATCATTCACCTCATCAAAACTGATGTTTTTCTTTGTTCTGGCAAACTCAAGAAGCTTTTTTACTGCCGGATCATTCTCTAATTCAGACATCTTCTTTCATCCTTAATTCTTCATATTCCTTGTCCAAGACCATTTTTTCAACAAGGAGATCTTTCATTTTCCATGGTTCTGTTTTTTCATATTGTTTGATAAGTAACGAGATTTCTTCTCTTTTTTCAAGCAAATTCCGCTTTTTTATCCCCGCAATCCCGTCCGCTATTATTTTTTCGGGATTAAGGGTGAACTCATCAGATGTATTCTTTTCTAAGATCAATACCCTGAGTTCATCATTTTCTATTTTTTCGAGTAATGAATTAAGTGAATCATCTCCGTCCCGGAAACACTCCTCCAGTGCAATATAAATTTCCTTTGCCCATTCATCCTTTAAATGGTTTACCGATATACTATTTCGCACATCCGAAAAATAGTATCTCAGTGCCGTTAATGCCAGCATAAAAAACAACTCGTCGGTTATATGAACAGCTTTTTCTTTTTTTTCGGCCTTTATTGGTAATAGTCGCTGCTGTTTCTCATAATCTTTTCGTATCGATGCTATATCAATATGTATAGCATCGGCAATTATCTCAAAATATCCATCACGTTTTATTTGTGACGAGATTCTTTTCAGGTACGGTACAATAAACTGAAATATTTCCTCTTTCCCTCTTGGCGTACCGCTATCGTACCTCTCCGAGGCAATCGTTAACAGATACTTAATACTATTAATAGGAGATTTTAACATTTTTTTCAACTCATTGCTACCATGTTTTTGTAAAATGTCGTCCGGATCCCGGCCTTCCGGCAGTCTGACAACTCCGGTCTCACAATCAAACCCCATAAGACATTCCAGTGCCTTGAGTGATGCGGCGATACCGGCCGTATCGCCGTCGAAAAGCAGGATGATATTATCCGTATACCGGCATATAAGCCGTGCCTGTGCTTCGGTAAGTGCGGTCCCGAGGGGAGCGACACAATGGGGAATACCGCCTTTATGCAGCGACAGAACGTCCATATATCCTTCGACAATATAGGCGCACTTGTTTTCCTTTATAGCCCCTGATGCATGATGCAGCCCGAAAAGATTGTTACCCTTTTTAAATATCTCTGTTTCCGGTGAATTGAGGTATTTGGGACCACCCTCAGAAAGACTGCGCCCGCCGAACGCGATGACTTCTCCCCGGCTGTTGCGGATCGGAAACATGATTCTGTTGAAAAAATACGGGATGTATCGTTTCCGCTTTTCCATAAACAAACCAGAAGACCCGATAAACTCGATGGAGTAATTATGCTTTTCAAGCATTGAAAGCAGCCACGAATTACTCGCCGGCGCATAACCGAGTTGAAATCGTTCGATCAACTCCGGGCTCACTCCCCGCAGTTCGAGATACCGGCGCGCATGGGCCGCCTTACTACTCTTCATCAACAGGTAGTGAAAACTTCCGGTGAGTCGTCTGTAGAGGTCATAGAGGGATTCCCGTTTTAAATCGAGCTGGGGATCATGATGTATCGAGAGGGTGACATTCGCTTTTTTCGCAAGGAGTTTCAAAGCCTCCATAAACGACAGCTTCTCGATTTCCATCATAAAAGTAAAAATATCCCCATACTTATGACAGCCGAAGCAGTAATACATTTCTTTATCGGGGGTGACGGAAAAGGAAGCGGTTTTTTCCGAATGGAAAGGACACAATCCCCAATACTTCGATCCCTTTTTATTCAGGCGGACATATCCGCCGATCAACTCCGTAATACTGATTTGCCGTTTGATCTCCGCCTTTGCTTCTTCGAGGTTACTCATATCCATCACCGCCCCGGCGGACTTCCATATTTTTTCAGATAGTACCATTTGGCCGCATTATGCTCTTCAAGGTCTTCGGAAAAATAATGTTCTCCGGTTGAGGGATCCTTGACACAAAAGTACCAATAATCGGTTTTTGCGGGATAGAATGCCGCCCTCAACGCGACAAGACCCGGATTCGAAACCGGACCGGGCGGGAGACCGTGCCATTTATAGGTGTTATAGGGAGAATCGATTTCCTTCATGTCGAGGGTGATATATTCGGGATGGGGTTGGCCGTAAATCTCGGTAATAATATATTCGATCGTCGCACAGGATTCAAGCCCGACGCTTCGCCTGTCCCGGTTATAGAAAACGGAGGCGATAATAGGCGCCTCTTCCGGTAATCGATATTCACGTTCGATTATCGAAGCCATAATTACCTTCGCATACAGCTTATTTGCCGGAACAACTTGATATTCCACGCCGATTTCTTCCAGTTTTCCGAAAAAGGTTTCTATCATCGTATCGACGATTTTTGTTGCAGAGGTCGATCGGGAAAAAAAATAGGTCTCGGGAAACAGAAATCCCTCGCAATCGGCACCGGGAATCGAATATTTTTCGCGCAGTTCCTCCGAACGTATCGCCTTCAATATTTCGTCCTTCGTCGAAAGTCCGTTCGCTTCATAATGGAGAGCGATTTTTGTTTTTGTCCATCCTTCGGGAATGGTAATCCTGACTGGGGACTCCCCTCCGCTGACAATCAGATTATGGATATCAAATGTCGTCAACCCCCGTTTAATAACGTAATAACCCGCGTCGAAATCCTTTTCGGTATCGAGAATTTTCCCGACGAATCGCAGGAAAAAAGCGGATCGAATTAGTCCTTCTTTTTCGAGATTTTGTGATATTTGAAGCAGGGTTTCTCCCTTCCTGATAATGAAATTAATGTCTGCTGCGTCTTGTGATTCCGGTGCGCTGTTGCAATACAAAATGACGATTCCGCAACCGATGGCGAGAACAAAAAAGATACTGAATAAAATAAAAAAAACTCTCACAATCCCTTTCACGAATGTAATGTTGATCCTTTCTTTTTCATAGCGATGATTACTTTCTTTTTTCAGGCCCGTATATTCTTTTTATCAAGAGTGCTTGTCAATAAAATCACCTTTTCCGGTAAAAAAATCAATAGTCAGGGATATTCATTTTTTCTCTGTATTTTTTCCAGTTCATCGATCGTAAGCAGGGAATATAATTCCTTTTCCAGGCGCATGAGAATTGCGGCGACTGATTCACCAAGACGAAGTTCGTCTTGTTTGAGTGCCAAATAAAGATCAATGAGTTCTTTTTTTGACAATCCCAAAACGAATTTCTCTTCCATGTATTACTCGATTACGATTTCCTTTCCTTCAACGGCAACCATAATACTCAAATATTTGTTTTTCAGATGATTGAGATACCACTTCGATAATCGCTCGATACCAATTATTTTTTTATCGTTATAGAGTGGCTCATGGTGAAAAAGAACAAGATTTTTTACCCCCCATACCGACGCAAGGTCCACATCGATACTATATGATGAATGGCCCCAATCAATTTTGTCGATCGATTCTTCCAGCGTATACTGGGAATCAAGGATCAATACATGCGCATCCTTAAAAAAGACCGTATTCTCCTCATCCCTCAGAAACTCTTTTTCCGTAATTTCCGAATCCGTTGCCACGATGGCGCTTTTCCCTTTATGCACAACTTTATAGGCGAACGATCCGCCGGGATGTTTCATTCTCTTCCACGCAATCTCCGTATTATCGATTGTCAGCTTCGTCCCGTTCAGTTCGATAAAGTGAATGTCCGCGGGAAGAATATCCATCCCGACCGGGAAATAGGGAAATCTCATCTGGTCTCTCAAATATTTTTCGAAATCCGGTACGGGGCTATATAAAAATATCGTGTTCCGCTTGTTAAAGGCGGGTGAAAAAAAAGGTATTCCCTGGATATGATCCCAGTGGAAATGGGTGAAAAAGATATGAAACTCATGGATATGTTTTTCTTCCGTAGTATAATAATTGCCGAGTTCACGGATACCCGTCCCCGCATCGATAACAAAACATCGCGGGGCATCGATCTTTACCTCTATGCAGGTGGTATTTCCTCCTACCGTCCCGAAAATGTCCTCGGGCAACCGGGCAAGAAACAACTCTCTGTTTTCCGGAGACGTCAGATCCGCGGGTTTGATTCGCTGTATAACGGCTGAAATTCTGCTTTTAATCTGTTTCGATGTGAGTGGAGTCGGTATCGAACCTCTTACTCCCCAGAACTTTATTTTCATCCCTTTTCCTCGACCTCATTCGACATCAGGTGATTCTCGAAGTCCCGGCGGCTGTAATAATAGTCTTCCTTTTTAACATTTTCCATCCAGCGGTTGATCTCTTTGCCTGAATGAAGGATACCATTGTCAATACCGGGACAAAAGCTTTTTAGGGATTTCCATTTATTCCGTGAACCCATATACGATGTCCAGAATGGAAAACTCCTGCACTGGAAGGGACGGTGTTCATAATAGAGACATCCGTCATTACTCCAGAAAATACAATCGTAATTGGATTTTTCTATAAGACTTATCTTTGTCCCGCTTATCGTCGGAACAATCCTGCAGAATTCACTGAAAAACCGTGAAAAAGGAAGTTGCAGGGCCGAAAGAAGTGATGATATATCGTTTTTCGAAAGGAATACATAACCGGGAGTATGGCGGCAACATGCCGAACATTTTGTACACTCAAAGTGAAGTCCGTCGCCATAGAATGGTTTTATCAATTTATCGATCAATGATGTAAAACCTCACCGTAATTTTCAGGTTTTATCTTTATGGAAAATATTCGGAAAAAAAGACGTTATATTGATCATGACGATTATAGAATTCGGTGAACTCTGCTTACGTATGAAATATAAATGGGGAGAGAAGGATTTGAACCTTCGAAGGCTGAGCCAACAGATTTACAGTCTGCCCCCTTTGACCACTCGGGAATCTCCCCTCACGAACAGGCACTGCCGCAGCCGCCTTTCTGCGGCTCGTATACCCGCGCCAAATATATAAAGCAATCTATCGAATTATACAAATTTATTCAAGTATTTTTATGTCAATTTTTATGGTGAAAACCTTATTCCCTGCCGATTGATTTTATCCACGCTTTGATTGAAAAGAAAAGCCACCTCTCGGATTCGAACCGAGGACCCCGAGATTACAAGTCACGTGCTCTGGCCAGCTGAGCTAAGGTGGCATCATATTCTCTTGCTATCAGGCCCTCAAAGCCGTTATCCAAGAGATATTCGTTTTTCACCCCTTCCCCTGCTTGGGGGGGAAGGGGTGAAAAAGCTTTAGAACAACACGGACAATCTTATAAAAAATACGGGGGATAGTCAACATTTTCTTTCATATTTCCCACAGAAAGTGTGAGAATTTCTATCCGGTCCCTGAACACGGCAACCGTGTGCTCAAATTGAGCGGTAAGAGAATTATCGCATGTGACGATCGACCAACCGTCTTCGGTAATCGTCACTTCCGGATTCCCGATACTGATCAACGGTTCGATGGTAAAAACCATACCAGGTACTATTCTCATGCCCGTTCCTTTTGCACCGATATTCGGAATCCGCGGATCTTCATGCATCTTCTGTCCGATCCCGTGACCGACATATTCCTGAACAATCGAACACCCGTGTTTTAGGGCGATTGCCTGTATTGAAAATCCGATATCGCCGATGTATCCCCCCGGCCTTATCGCCATGATTCCCGCAAGAGAAGACTGCCATGCGGCCCTGATCACCCTTTTCGTATCCGGCCGTAATGCCCCGACACAAAATGTCCAGGCACCGTCGCCATACCAGCCGTCGATCGAGATGGTTGTATCGATAGTAACAATATCGCCGTCGTCCAAAGCGTAATCCGACGGCAGTCCGTGCGCCGCGACATGATTGACCGAAGTACAAATCGATGCGGGAAATCCGTTATAGTCCTTCAACGCGGGATGCCCCCCGTTTTTTTTTATCATCTGTTCGGCAAGCGTATCAAGTTCCGCTGTTGTGGTCCCTTTTCTCACATACACTGCCAGATTTCGCAGGACCTTTTCGACAATTCTGCAGCTTCTTCGTATCCGCGCGACATCGACAGAGGTTTTCAGTGGAATATGTATATCCTGTTCAAACATTCCATTTTATTATCGTATGAACCGCTTGAACACTCAATCGAAGATCCCGGATCATACGACACTGAGGATGATTTCTTCTTTTTCCCGCAGACTCAAAGTCTTCGGATTTCCGGACATACTCGAACCCTCGGATTTTTCCGCTATCGAAGTGATTAATGATTTATCGATCCCGTATCGCCCGAGGTCTTTCGGTATGTTGAAAAGATCCAGCAGCATGATCGTTTTTTCGATCAGCATTTCAACGGGATCGTCGTTTGAATTCTCTCTTGCACCGCCGCACAATACCCGCATATCTTCTCGTATGGCATCGGCATTCATCTTCAGAACCGGTACAAGGAATTCGGCACAGAGAAGCCCGTGCGGAATATCAAAAAGACCGCCAATCCCCGACGCAAACCCGTGAACCGCCCCCAGTCCTGAATTGGCAAGGGCGATTCCGCTTATCAAGGCCCCATAGGCCGCCCCCGTACGGGCACGCATATCTTTTATATCCTTTCCGAGATTGAAAAGAGCATCGAGCATGACGGGAAAAGCGTGTTTCACCAATGCACGGGGCATCGGTGTTGCCTTTTTTGAAACAAAGGATTCTATAAGCTGTACGAGGGCGTCGAGACCTGAAATACCGGTAATATATGGATCGAGACCGGCAGTCAGTTCGGGATCAACGATAATCGTAGAAGCCAGGAGAAAGGGAGATCGAAAACTCTTTTTCGCGCGATGGGTTTTGGATATCACAACGGCGTTCTTTGTTGCCTCCGCACCCGTTCCCGCCGTTGTGGGAATCGCGATCCAGGGGACGCCGCTTTTATCGAGTTTTTTCCCCTTCCCAATTCCTTCACAATAATCCCCGATACCGTCACTTTCACGAACGAGTCCCGATACCGCTTTAGCCGTATCGATGACAGACCCGCCGCCGCACCCGATAATGAGGTCAGGATCGAACTCACGGGCCTGTTCTGTGACCCTCGATATGCTTTCCACGGTCGGCTCTCCTGATTCGCATTTTCTGAAACAGACAGTACATCCGTCAAGAATTTTCGAAAAGACCTGTTTCCAGCCTGATTGCTCGAACCATCTGCGGCCTGTAATAAAAAAAATCTTTTTGCCGAAAGCGGCCGCGATAGTGCCGAGTCGGTTTCGCTCACCCGGCCCGAAATGGATATATTGCGGACATTCGAATGCAAATGGCTTGATCATGTATTCACTATAACAGGATTCGGAATACCGTGTCAATGAAAGTCAAAAAATCCGGTGCATTGTGCGGTTTTATATGGTTTTAACTAATTTCACCATTTACCGGTCAACCAGTCGCGACCTTTCACTCCTCCGCTTACGGAAAGCCCGCGTATCGGGAGAACCTTATGGTCGGTTTCGAAGAGTACATTCTCTCTTTTTCAAATAGCACGAGTTTAAGCCGTCCGGTGAACAGCTGTAAATTATGATATTTTTCGATCGAACGTCCTCTTGCAGCGGATAGAGAAGTTTTCCGCACCGGTCTTTGAGGATGGAGGTCGTTCCCGGTTATAAAAATGGTCGATTTTTCAATAAAAATCAACTACCATATAAGAACATGTCACTGTTGCGTGAATGAATGCATATGAATGAGTCAATCGAAAGGAAAGGGGGATTGGTATGGAATATATATACAATCTGATCGAATCCTTCCGCACGATAAGCTGGATTGTCGTTGTCGGCTATATTGCATCGCTTTTTACGGCAATCACCTTTTATATGAAAACGATTATCCCTTTGAGAATTTTTGCTATCTGTTCCAATATTTTTTTTATTACCTACGGTTTTTTCGGGGGGCTGGGACCTGTTTTTTTTCTCCATGTCTTTCTCTTTCCTCTCAATGTCGTGCGCCTCGTACAAATGAAAAAACTAATCGCAAAGGTAAAAGCCGCATCGCAGGGAGAATATTCACTCGACAGTCTCGTTCCGTTCATGACAAAGCGAAACATGGCTGAAGGAGAAGTGCTCTTTAAAAAAGGAAGCCCCGCCCCGGAGATATTTTATATTCAGAAGGGGAAGGTGTATTTGGAAGAAATCGGACAGACGGTGACGGAAGGCAATATCATCGGAGAAATCGGTATATTTTCACCCTATAAAACAAGAACCGCCACCGCCATGTGTGTCGAAGACGGTCAACTTATGACGATACATGAAAGCACGATTACCCAGTTGTATTATCAGAATCCCACATTCGGGTATTATCTCATCCAGCTTATTATCAAACGTTTTATCGAAAATTACGATCGTGAACACTCATCATTAAAACACGAGCCATGATGTAAGAAACTTGAGGGCGATGAAGAGAAACAGGCAGATAATGATGGCGATGATAGCGAGTACAAGCCGGAGGAGATATATTTTCTTCTCAAGAAAAGCAATGAGAAAGAGAAATACGATGTAGTAGGTCGCAATAATTGCCGAAGCAAGCAAAGTAATTTCAAGTGTCTTCAGGAGGAATATCTGCGTCGCATCGAGAAATTCCTGGAAATTTCCGACGATATATAAAAAGAGAAGGAGTAGGGAAAAAAGCACGAGAAAGAGGGTGAGTTTGCCCAGTACATGAAATAACCAGGTCTTTCGTATCTGTTTACCGAATATCATCGTTTCCATTTATATTCAGGCAAATATTATTGTGACCGCCGAATATTCGACTACCAACATAAAATCATGATCAGCCATGTATTAATATATCGGTTGAAGCCAATAATATCAATATTGACCCCCGCATCAATATTGATCCGTCTCTCACTGACGGTCTTTTCGGGAACACTGTTTCCCGCAGGTAATCCCTGTTGTCTGACATGAGGGGATATGCACAGGCGCACCCGTGGCATCCGGCATAGGGCCCTCATTTCATATCGTCGATTGAGTATATCTTTTTTTTCCTTTATAGTCATAGCGGGATCATTAATGGTTGAAAAGGTGAACGCATGAAAAAGGTTATCATAGGATTTGTAATTATTCTTGTTTTCGGAATCGTGATTTTTCTTGTCGGATTGGTACACGTGAAGGAAAACACATATGCGGTTATCCAGACAAAACTGTCCGGTCTTGAAGAGAAGGTATACGGACCGGATATCTGGTTGTGGAGATGGGAAAAACTCCTTCCGACCGTGTTCACTATGTATCGGTTCAATCTTAATCCCTACCATGCCGATATCGATGTTCCCCTCAACAGCAATCTCGGCACTGAAGATATTACCGAAGGAGAAGAGACCGACACTGCATCATCCGAATTTTCATTCAGCCTTGTCTTTTACCTTGTGTTCGATATAATACCGGAAAAGTTACCCTCGCTTGTCAAATCCGGTTTGACGCCGGAAACACTCGACATATGGTATCATGACATCGCGACCGGTCTGACGGAAAAAGTCACGGCGATTATTATTAAAGATCCCGCCACCCTCAACCTGAAAAAACAGGAATTTCTCGCCCGCCTACGAACACTGATCGCTCATGAAACCGTCTATGACGCCGTCTCCCTTATAAGGCTTGAACCAAAATCATTACGGATCCCTGATTATGATGAATATATTTCACTGAAATCGTGGTTTCTTTCATTTCTCGACAAAAAAATCGCCACATTACAGGAAGAAAAAGAGAGACATATCAGGGCAATCGAGCGGGAAATGGATGAGATAATCCTTAATTTAAAAACATACAAGGATGTGCTGCAAAAATATCCGGCGATTGTAGATTTTCTCTACATGAATAGGGAGGGATTCACGACACATACACCGGAATACACAGACGAGGAGGAAGATTAGTTCGGTTTTCTTTTACACAAGCCCCCAATAGTACTGATTGTATGTTATATAAAAAAGTTTATTTAAGGTAAAAACACTTTGCATAAAGAGAAAAGCGCCGAAATCCATTTTACAACAATATATTGCCAATAATGTTCGATCTTCATAAACTCGGAAATATATTGCTTTTCATACCCGTTTACATTATAAATAAACAAGGGGTGATATCATCCGCACGTCGACGAAACATCGCCGGGACCGCCGGCACACGGCTTTTCTGCTTATATGCAAAAACGGCCGAGTCTGTTTCTCGGGTATACCGTGCAGAAAATCAGATAAAGAAAGGTGATGCATTTGTCCGATCAATATTTCCTGTGTTTCAACAAAATTACATATGTCAGGGGTGAAAAACCACCCGGTTGCATTTTGTGTTCGATACGGGACAAGGAACCCCATGTAGTCGATTTATCGGTATACAGGGATGACTTTTTCATCGTCTGTGTGAATCTTTATCCGTATAATCCCGGTCATATCATTATTTTCCCGCTCAGGCATATCGAGGATATCCGTGACTATAATGCACAGGAGGAAAAAAGGTTTACATTACTGAAAAAGGAATTTCTCAACATTCTCGATCAACTCTATACGCCTTCCGGATACAATATAGGATACAACATGAAAAAATCTGCCGGCGCATCGATCGACCATCTCCATATCCATATAATCCCCCGCTATCCCGCTGAAACAGGCATTGTCGACCTGATCGCAGGTAAACGTATTCTCATTGAGAACCCCATGGATACGACGATGAAAATAAAAAAAGCTGCAGTTTATCTGAAAAATCTCTAGCAGGGACGAATGCGCCGCATTCACATTCCTCGTATTCCGCTGAGGTAATCCTTGCCTTTTATTACATGAATGATCCCGACTCATTTATCACTAAAGCCGCGCTTTGTTTTACCGAGTATTAATGAGAAGGCGCTTCACAAAAAAAAGACATGGATGTCTTTTCATACATACAATCAAGGAGGATTGGATGATTATCAATCATAATATGAGTGCGATTTTTGCCCACCGCCAGCTCAAGTTTAACAACCTTGAAGTGAGTAAGGATATGGAAAAACTCTCATCCGGATACAGAATCAACCGTGCATCCGATGATGCATCGGGGCTTGCCGTTTCAGAGAAAATGAGAACCCAGATCCGGGGGATGCTTCGCGCGGAAAAAAACGCACAGGACGGTATTTCATTTATTCAGACGGCTGAGGGGTATCTGCAGGAAAGTCAGAATATTTTACAGCGGATCAGGGAACTCGCCATCCAGAGTTCGAACGGTATTTATTCTGACGAAGACCGGCTTCAGATCCAGGTCGAAGTATCCCAGCTTGTCGATGAAGTCAACAGGGTCGCTTCACATGCCCAATTCAACGGCATGAATCTCTTGACCGGGCGGTTTGCCCGTGATATGGGAGAAAATCTGATAACCGGTAGTATGTGGTTCCATATGGGAGCGAATATGGACCAGCGTGAACGAGTCTATATCCATACGATGACGGCACAGGCACTCGGTATTCAGAGTAAGCAGGGCTTTGCGCATGCGGCAACATTTATTTCGCTTTCGACACCCGACCGGTCCAACATGGTGATCGGTCTTGTCGATGAAGCACTTCAGAAAATCGGTAAGCAAAGAGCAGACCTTGGTGCGTATCAGACGAGACTCGAGCACACCATGACCGGTCTGTTGGCCGGGGCGGAAAATCTTCAGGCTTCCGAATCGCGAATCCGTGATGCCGATATGGCGGAAATCATGGTCAGTTTTGTAAAAAACCAGATTCTTGTTCAATCGTCAACGGCAATGCTCGCCCAGGCAAATACAAAACCCCAGACGATACTCCAACTCTTTCAGTAACCCGTCATTATTCAAGACACAAAAAAGCGGCACCTTCATTTGAAGGTGCCGATAAAGTAATGCAGTGTTCCATGGGTGCTTAAAAGATGCGTCCGCCCTACTCTTTTCAATGCACGTTCGCTATATTATACTCAAGATGATGTGTTTTTACCCGTATCGACATGAACGGTGATATAAGCCATGCGAACCCGGAATTCTCCCGAGTAGTCGGTTAATTACCGAAATATACGGTACCGATTTATTATACAGCGACTTTCATATCGAAGCGGGGTTTTTGCGCTTTTCTCATTGATGCATCGTGCTTTTTGGTATAAATAACAATTGTTTTTCTTAAAAACAATTAACGGGAAATACAGAGTGTTTGTGAGAAAACCGCATTAAAGCATCAATAAAAAGAAGTGTATGGAGTTCCGTAATGAAATTTCCCGAAAAGCTATATCGTCTTGCCGCTCTTTTTCACGATCATGGGTACCAATGTTTTCTGGTCGGCGGCGCGGTCCGGGATAAGCTTCTCGGGAGGCAGTTATCAGATTTTGATATCGCCACCGATGCCATGCCGCATGAGGTGAAAAGGATCTTTCCAAAGACAATCCCAACGGGGATCAAACACGGGACCGTCACCGTCCTCTTTTTGAATAAAACCTTCGAGGTAACGACATTCAGAATCGACGGCGACTATTCCGATAAAAGAAGACCGGATGCAATCTCATACACGTCATCCATTTATGAAGATCTCAAACGCCGTGATTTTTCGATCAACGCTATTGCCTATGATCTCCATACAAGAAAAATCGTCGATCCGCATCATGGAACTCGCGATCTGAAAAAAAAGGTGATCCGTGCTATCGGGAATCCTGTGGAACGTTTTAACGAGGATGCCCTCCGCCTTCTCCGGGCGTGCAGGTTTGCCGCTCAGCTTGATTTTAACATTGAACCGCGAACGAAATCTTCGATGACGGGACTGGCGGCAAATATCACAGCGATATCATATGAGCGAATACGTGACGAATTGATTAAAATAGTGTGTTCATTACATCCGGCTATGGGATTTGAACTGATGAAGGAAACCGGCCTTCTCGTTTATGTTCTTCCCGAACTTGATGCGTGCCGTGGTATCGAACAGGGAGAACTCCATTGCTTTGATGTCTATTATCATAGTCTTTATTCATGCGAAGCGGCGCCGCAGGACAATCTCCCCGTTCGCATCGCGGCACTCCTTCATGATATCGGGAAATCACGAACACAGGTTCGTAATGAAAACGGAGAAATAAGATTTTATCGTCACGAAAAGGTTTCTGCCGATATGGCTCGGGAGATAACCGCGCGTCTTCGGTTTTCGAATAACGAGATAAAAAAAATATCACATCTTATTCTCCACCATATGTTTTCCTACGATCCGGAGTGGACGGATGCCGCCGTAAGGCGGTTTCTTACCCGTGTCGGTATCGATCACATCGCAGACATTATCATGTTACGGAGAGCGGATCAGGCCGGTATGTGCAGAAGAAAATTTATCAGCAAAAATATCGCCGACTTTAAAAAAAGGATCGAAGCGATACTTGCACAAGACCATGCGTTGACTTTATCTGATTTGGCAATCAATGGAGACGACATTATCAACGGTCTTTCAATACATCCCGGTCCTGTGGTCGGGACAATCCTCGCTTACCTTCTTGAGGCGGTTATCGAGGATCCGGAACTCAATTCACGGTCTCGTTTACTGGCAATTGCGTTGCGGTTTTATGAGGATCGGCTTCGAAAGAAATGAAGGAATAAGCACGAATGATATTATAATACGACATTTTTCACCCTACGGGGCGTTAAAACTTCTTTAACTCCCAGTTTTTCCGTTTATTCCGATTTCTGTTTTTTATCCGTAAGCGTCTTGTAAGCGATTTGTGCTGCGTTTTGTTCTGCTTCTTTTTTATTTTTGCCCTGTCCTGGACCGTATGGTTTTCCATTAATTACTACCGAAATCCAGAATGTTTTGTCGTGGTCGGGACCCTTTTTCTGAATGATCGTATATTTGGGATATGTTTTGTATCTTTTTTGTATATATTCCTGCAGTAATGTCTTGTAATCCTTCTGATGCTTGTTTTCCAGTACCTTGTTTATTTCAGGGATAAAAAGCCTGTGTATAAACTTTTTTGCGTTCGCAAAACCCGAATCGAGATAGTAGGCACCGATTAAGGCCTCCATCGCGTCCGCGATAATCGCCTTTTTTGTTCTGCCGCCGGAATACTCTTCTCCCTTGCCGATAAGAATGAAATTCTCTATCTTGATCTGCTTTGCGATGGATTCCAGTGAGGTTTCACTTACGACAAAAGATTTTATCTTCGACATATGCCCTTCCGTCTTGTCCGTCAGGTGCAGATAGAGGTACTCGTTTACCACCAATCCCAAAACAGAATCACCGAGAAACTCCAATTTTTCATTATTATCGATTTCTCCCTGAAACTCGTTCGTATATGAGCGGTGGGTAAAAGCAAGGTTCAGAAGATCGAGTCTTCTGAACCTTAATCCGACATATTTCTGAAACAGTTGTAATTCTTTGAACCTCTCCGGGGAAACAGGTGGCGCTTTAAAATTGTGATCTTTTTTTATTAACCCCACTAATATCGTTTACTTATTGGCAAGTTGAGATTTCAAATAATTGAAAGCATCACCGACTGTTTCGAACTCATTCGCTTTTTCATCAGGAATTCTTATCCCGAGTTCTTCTTCAATTGCATAGACGAGTTCATAGGTTTCGAGACTATCCGCGCCAAGGTCCTGACGGAACGATGCCTCCATTGTAATCTTGTCTTCGTCGATTTCAAGGTTTTCAGCAATGAGTTTTTTTACTTTCTCAAAAAGTTCATCCATTAATGTATTCCTCCTATTTTATCTATATGGTAAAATTGGCTACGCCCTCAATCCGTATTTAATGCATTCGCAGTACAAAACTATAATCATAGTTGAGCGGATTAATCAAGCTGTTCCGGTTTAAAAACCTCTTTTCCACGATAAAAACCGCATTTTGGACATACCCGGTGTCGCATGATTCGGTTGCCACATTGAGAACAGCTGATGAAATTGGGTACCCCCAATTGCATATTTATCGATCGTTTTCTTCTTGATCGTGCTTTTGATGTTTTATATTTTGGTACTGCCATATTCCTACTACCTCATCTTAAAATAATTGAGGCTTCAAACAGCCTCAATGCAGTGAAAATAACCTATTGCGCTATCCTTGTCAAGTCAAAAGTTATGAAATAAGCGGATCTTATAGCCAATCAGGCAATAAATATGGCAATCAATCAGATCGTTGCTTTCGATCTTTCATCCATAAAATTGTTTTTGACAAAACAACGATATATATATACAATATATACAAATGAGAAGTATATTATTTTTTCTCATTGGTGTATGTAGCATAAGCGTGATGAATTGTCAATCGAGTTCGGTCCATGACAGTCGGGGGAAAATAGAAACCGGAAACGGAACAATTGAGGCGGAATCGGAAGATACAGAGCCTTCGGAGGAATATCAACCGACCAGGGAAGAATATGATCGGGCATTTCAGGAAATCGAGGAAATAATTCTTTCATTCAATACGATTATTCAAAAAAGAGAATATGACAAATGGCTTTCTTTTTTAACACCGGAATATATGGAAAAAAAAAGCGATCCCGTTTACCTGCGTGAATTATCGGAAAAACCGATGTTAAAAAACCAGAATGTCGTTATTCATAATCTAAAAGATTATTTCTATCATATCGTCGTTCCAAGCAGGATCAATGCACCGCTTGATAAAATTGCCTTTATTGACGATACACATGTAAAGGCATATACATATGTAGAAAGCGATGATGAATATGTCATTTTATTTTTTCTTGAAAAGCAGAATGATATATGGAAAATCAGCGTGTGGTAATAGGTTATTACCCTGACTTTGAATATTATAAAATGAGGTGAATATAATGAAATACCGGTCTATTATCGTAATCATAACTGCGTTAACGCTTCTGGGTTCGGTAACGGGATTTTCACAGGATGCCGGTGATAATGAAAAGGAGATAGAAGATATTTATCTCGAAAATCCGGAAATCCTGGTCGTTGAGAGACAGGTGTATTCGGATGACAGACAGACACAAATCGAAGCACTTGCGATTATCGAGACGTTTCTCAATAACCAGCGATCCGGAAAAGCCGGCGACAATGAATCACCTCCACCGATTCCACCTGATAAAATACCGGCAAAAATCGAGGAACTCCTTATCTATCTGGGCGCTGAGGGAAGTATTACAAAAAAATATTCCGGAAACAGACTCATCAACAATTTTCCCGAAGTCCGCAGAAAGGCATGCGAATTACTTGGCTGGATTCGGACTGAACGGTCGAAAGAAGCGTTGATCAAGTTTCTCATCAATGACGAGGAGCCGATGGTAAAAGCGGAAGCCGCATGGGCGTTGGGTGAATATGCCCATTCTGAAGGAGATAACGACGGTGAAATAAGTAAATCCCTCGCCTGGGTTATCGAGAGAGAAAGCAAGGTCAATCCCGACAATAACCTGGCATATGCGGTAGTGCTTTCTTTACAGAAAATTTCCGAAAAACACAAAGGAAGGCTTACCCATCCGAACGGCTATACCGCCCTGATCAAAATCGCGCAGGGGAATTATATCAAAACGGTTCGCAACAAGGCACTCGAAGTCATTCAGGACATGAAACAAAAATAGAGGCGTTATGTATGTTTATCCGGCCGACAATGAGGGTCGAACGATAACGACTCGATAGAAAAGTACATTGACTATATTTTTCTTGGTATTGTTTTCCGCCATTCGGGGATTTCCGTCTGTTCTTCATATTGTATTCTCTTTCTGATGAGAAACTTTATGGGACTTGACGGATTTCTAAACGTGATAATGCCGAAGCTCCCTTTCCCGAGGTAACATACTTTTTCATTCTGATTCAGTTCTTCACTTTTCCGTATCTCCCGCAACACACAATCGAAATGTGCAGGCATGTTATTTTTATACGAAATCGCACTGATCAGTTCACGAACCGGTTTTTCACATAGGGGGCATATCGGACTTTCACTGTTTTTGTCCCGCGATCTGTTTGATTTATCATACCGGCTCCGATAATTATGACGCCGTCTGTTATTATTTGTCCGCATCTCCTAATCCTCGTTTAAAAGGCTTTTTGTCAGGTTCTGTGCAATCATATCGATAGCAACTGCGAGATATTCTTCATTATGTATCTTTTTCTTGAGTTCTTCCAGCCTTTTAGGATCCGTTTTCTTTGCTATTCTGATCACTTCTCTTCATCCCTCACTAAAAGCGTTTTTGATGTGCATTATCTCTTCGTTTTTCAACGTCAAAAAAATTATATCAAACCTGATATTATAATCGTTATATTGCGGATGATTCACAAGATAATATTTAGAAATACGTACCATTCTCTGCTGTTTTTCGCGATTTATTGCCTGTTCAAGCGATTCCTCCGTCAGACTGTCCCACGTCTTTACTTCGATAAATACAAGTTCATCCTCTTTTTCAGCGATAATGTCAATCTCCCCGCTTTGCGTTCTGAAATTCTTCTCGCAAATTTTATATTGTTCTGCAATAAGGAAACGTGCCGCTTTTTCTTCTCCGAGATTGCCTTTTAATTTACGCCTGTTCCGCATCTTCACCTATTTCCTTTGGATCGATCGCCCTGATGATAAATAGATCCCCATTATCCATCAAATCGATCGTTTCCTTATTGAGGAGTTTTTCGCCCGATTTTTCATAGAGAATCTGAACTTTCGGACGCATCGGGGCCATACTGTTGACTTCAATCACCTTCCCGATATGCGAATCGTTCAATAACACATAACTCCCGATCGGATAAATTCCGATGCATTTCAAAAAAACCTTGAGTATCCCAGGATCAAAATGAGTTCCGTTATCACTCAACATGTTTTTCATGGCATTATAGCCGATGAGAGCGCTTCTATACGGCCGTTCGTTTACCATGGCTTCATAGGCGTCGGTTACGGCGACAATCCTTGCGGCCAACGGGATTTGATCTCCCTTCAGCTGTTTCGGGTATCCAGTACCGTCCCATTTTTCGTGGTGATAGAGGGCGATAGCCGCAACATCTTCCGGATACGAAAGTTCCTGTAAAATTATTTTATACGAATGAATGGTATGCATTCGCAAGGTATTATATTCATCTTTTACCAGTTTCTCTTTTTTATTCACAATTTCATCAGGAACACGCACCATTCCGATGTCATGAAGCATCGCGCCGGTAACAAGCTGCAATAGTCTGAAGTGGATAAGCTTGCAATTTTGTCCGATAACCCCGGACAGCAGCGCGCAATTGAGGGAGCTTGTCGATAATTTTACTTCATTCTTGCTTCCGAGCAGGATATACTGAATCAAATCATGGTCCTGCTGATTCATTTCATCGAGAATATCCTTAACGAGATCGTCGATCTTTGTGTGAACCGCCTGTCTGAGTCCCTTATCCTGTTTCGCTATATCATCGAATATATCCTCAATCCTTTCGACAAAATTGAGATAGATCACGAAACTGTCGCGTTCTCTGCCCGTCATCGATTCCGAAAATTCTTCGAATGGAATATTCAGATCGATCTTCTTCTCCTCGATTACCTCCCCTTCGGTTTCGACCTCAAGTATCTCCCACCTGATAAGCCGTTCAATATCCTTTTGCTTGATCGGAATATTCGGCGGCACAAGTAGATTGTTCCCGTCGATATAAACGGGTTTATCGAATTTCATTCCTTCCTTCAGATCGCTTGTTTTAATTTTTCTCATCAATACCCCTGTAAATTCCTTACGAATATCAGTATTTCGGCAATAATCCTGTAATATTCTTCCGGAATAAAATCCCCGATATCAATCTCGATCAGCGCATCGGCAAGTTCAGGCCGGCAGACGATTTGAATATGATGTTCCGCTGCTATTTTCCTGATGATTTCCGCAATCCGTCCCTTTCCCTTTGCAATGATAAAAGGAGCGGGAAGTTCTTCGGTATATTTTACAGCGACTGCCTCTTCCATTATAACACATCCCATATAAAATATCACGTCATCGTATTGATCTTTTTATAATGAGAAATCTCCCAATCGGGAGAAAATCCATCAAACTCATCTTCCTTATGTATAATATCGTCAATTTCAACTCCCGCATTTCGTACTTTTACACGCAATTCGTCAATTTTTTTTTCACATAGTATGCGCTTTCCATCATTATTACAAAAAATATTTATTTGTTTTTTCCCTTTTTTAGGCCGGATATAAAAACTCCATCGAACCGAAGACGAGTCATTGACGATACAGACGCATCGCTCGACTTTTTTATGATACTGATTGTATTGAATCCGTATTGTGCCGGTCAATTGTTCGTTTCCGGTCCTTACCGCGTATGGAATCACAAACCATGTCTGGCTTGAGCCTTTCATATGGTTATACAGTTTTAAGCAGTTTTCTTGATCTCCGCCACCCTCAAGCTGTTTTTCGAGTTCTTCTTTAAGCTTTTCAGCGTTTTTATGGAAATTTTCCTTTTTACTGTCATGTTTTCTGCCGCCATCTTCACCGAATCTCATGATATCGACGAGGGCTTCAACTCCTTCGCCGCTAATATCGATGTTTTTATCGATAAGCGAAGCCAGTATCCGTGCAAGTCTGGCTGATGAGTCCTTTTTCCTTTGGAGGTAGTGTCGCATTTTAGCGATGATTGTGCTGTCGAGCATAAGGCCTGATTTCAGAAGACTCGTAATGATCACCCTTGAAAGGGAATCGTCGGGAAGCCCCTGCCCTTTGATCAACTCCATAATTCTGCTTGCTTCTTCTGTGATTATTTTGAGTTTGATCGAACGGCCCGTGGCGATTACCTCCGCCTTTATCGTTTTGCCCGGCGTAAGGGAAAACTCGGAAAACGCCGGGAATACTTTTCCGCGGATTCCAACCGCCCATTTATTTCCAGAAAGTTGTTTGATAATGTTTACCGTTACAATTTCTCCGGATTTTATTGACAGGCCCTGCCTGAGCGTAATGTTCAAGGTGACGGGTTTTATTTCCGAATACATATATATGTTCCGTTGAGACCGGACAGACTATGCTGCCCTTTATCCTACAATCGGTATATTCGAACATTCTCTAAAATTGTATCGAGTACTACAATGCGGTTTTTTCGTCCCGATGATACCTATTTTATTCTGTCAACCTTCGCGAACGATGACGGTCGCGGATCTTTCCGATCCTTTTAACATCGGGTTCGTGCCCTCATGTCGTCAATCACATGAACCGTGTGTATCAGGATTTATTTTTTTCCTTATCGGAGGTGTCTTTCACGCTTTCGGGGGCGATATTGATATCCGTCACTTCCGCCGTTTTTTCCGGCGTTACATCCGAATCATCGCCATCGGTAACGGTCATCTGTACCTTTTTATTTTTCTTCCCAAGAAGTTCTGCAATTTTCGCGGCTTTTCCGATCCTGTTGCGCAAATAATATAGTTTGGCCCTTCGAACCTTTCCACGACGAATGATCTCAATCTTCTCTATTTTTGGTGAATTGAGTGGAAATATTCTTTCTACCCCGACACCATACGAAATTTTCCTTACCGTAAAGGTCTTGCTGACACCGCTTCCCTTTTTTGCGATACAAACTCCTTCAAACATCTGAATACGCTCTGTTTTTCCCTCAATAATTTTGAAATGGACTTTTACCGTATCACCGATGCTGAAGATGTCCTTTCTATCTTTTATCTGTTCATTTTGGATCGCTTTCATCACATCCATTGTCTTCTCCTTCTCCTTGAAGATCTCTAAGAAACTCTTTTTCTTCCTCTGTCAGGTCTCTCTCTTCAATAAGTTCCGGCCTGTTGTGTAAAGTCTTTTCGAGACTTTTTTTCAGCCGCCACTTTCTTATATTCTCATGGTGGCCGGAAAGAAGCACCTCCGGCACCCTGATTCCCAAAAACTCCTCCGGTCTCGTGTATTGCGGATATTCAAGGAGTCCCTTTGTAAAACTTTCTTCTTCCAACGACTCCTTTTTGATCACACCGGGGACCAGCCGTGAAACAGCATCGATTACCACCATCGCCGCGGTTTCACCGGATGCCAGAATATAATCTCCGATCGAGATTTCATCATCGACATAACGATCGATTATCCTCTGATCGATTGTTTCATATCGTCCGCAAATAAGGACTACCTCTTCTTCACGGGCCAGATTTTCCGCATATGCCTGATGAAACAACTTTCCCGAAGGCGTGAGATAAATGATCCTCTTCCCCGCCTTTCCTACATCCTCAAGACAGGCGGATAGCGGTTCCGGTTTTAATACCATTCCCGGTCCTCCGCCATAGGTGTAGTCGTCACAGGTTCGGTGTTTATCGCAAGCGAAATCCCTGATATCGACAAGGTTGACATCAAGCAATTTACCCACTATCGCCTTTCCCAGTATCGAACTGGCGAGAAAACCGGAAAATGCTTCAGGAAAAAGCGTTAATACATGAAATATCAATCTATTTCAGCTTCCTTCATCAGGAATATCTTGTTTTCCCTGATATTTACCTCCCCGACAACCCTGTTTGTGAAGGGGATATGTACGATAACGCCATTAATGTCTGCGACTTCAAGCACATGCGACAAACCCGTCTCAAAAACAGAAATAACCTTCCCGATTTCACGATCATTATGGATGACGGTGCATGTGCATAAATCTCCATAATAATATTCATCCTCATAAACAGGACAAGCATATTCTCGTGAGACCCATAGTTCCCTGCCGCGATACCGCTTGCCGTCTTCAGGGGTATCAATGCCGCAAAGCTTTAAAATAACGATATCCCCGCTCTTTTTCCTGATTCCCTCTACCTGAAACCGGAGGGAATTCTCTCCCTGCTTTATAAAAACCTCTTTCATCCGAAAGAAGTGATCCGTTTCACCTGAAAGGCTTTTTACTTTCAATTCCCCGTGTAGTCCGAAGCTTGTCAGGATAATACCTGCGGCGAGTCTCTCCATCAATCAAGTATTTCCAGAACTACCCTTTTTTCCGTTTTTGCAGCAGCAGCGCTTAATATCGTTCTGATAGCCCGCGCGATTCTTCCGCTCTTTCCAATGACTTTACCGATATCTTCCTGTGCAACCTTGAGTTCCAGAATTGTCGACTTCTCTCCTTCAACAACATTCACCTCGACATTATCCGGGTGATCGACCAGTGACTTTGCGATGTATTCAACAAGATCCTTTTCCACAGTATACTCCTTTCTCACGTAAATGATTTATTTAATATAAATTTGCTTTTTGTTCAAGAGCCGCCTTACCGTATTTGATGTTTTTGCACCCTTATTAAGCCAATCGCGAATCCTTTCTTCTTTTATGGTGATCTGTTTTTCTTCTGTTTCGATCGGATGGTAAAAACCGACTTCCTCGAGTATTTTACCGTCACGTGGAGCACGCGAATCCATCACCACAATTCTGAAATAAGGACGTTTAATTGTGCCTAATCGTTTGAGTCTGATTCTGACTGCCACTCAATCCTCCTTTTCTAATAAGTATACATCTATTGGTTTCTCTTCCAGTTTTCATACGATATGTCATATGTTCATGGAAATAAATTCATTGTCCGACTAAGCTTTTTGTTTGACTATTTCTCCTCTTCACGGGAGAGACAGGTAACAAGGTATCTTTATTTTTCCCGGCACTATCATTACCGGGTTACTATCCTTCCTCCTTAACCGCAAATATAGCTTTTTTCGATACTTGAACAGCCATAGTTCCGCGTTCGCGCAGTGTAGGCGCCATTATATCATATGTCTGAGCATTGTCAAACCGATTATCCCTGAAAACCCCCCAATCGTGACATCATCTGCTCCTGATATTTCTTTCTACCCATCTTTTTCATCACAAGCCTTGTTTTCTCGAATTGCTTGAGAAGTTTGTTCACCTTGAATACAGAGGTTCCACTCCCCTTCGCAATTCTCGTTTTCCGTGAAGGCCCGATGATTCTGTAATTTTTCCTTTCCGAATGGGTCATGGAAAGGATAATCGCTTCCTGATGTCGCAGATCCCGTTCATCGATTGCATCCTCATTAATCTGGCCCTTCATACCGGGTATCATCTCAAGGAGAGCCCCGATACTCCCCATTTTCCTCATCTTCTTGAATTGTTCAAGATAATCTTCAAGATCGAAGGTCTTGTCTTCGATTTTTCGTTTAAGGGCTTCCGCCTCTTCGATCTGTATGGTTTCCTGGGCTTTTTCGACAAGGGTGACAATATCTCCCATTCCCAGTATCCGGGAGGCGATCCTGTCCGGATAGAATTGCTCAAGATCATCCTGCTTTTCTCCGACACCAATGAATTTGATCGGTTTACCGGTAATGCTTTTTATGGAAAAAGCGGCCCCGCCCCGTGTGTCCGAATCGAACTTGCTTAAAATCACACCGGATAGATCGAGCTGCCCGTCGAACTCTTTTGCGATATCGACAGCGTTCTGCCCGGTCATGGCGTCCGCGACAAGAAGCAATTCATCCGGTTTGGCATACTGTTTCAGCGCCTTGATCTCTTTCATCATCATTTCGTCGATCTGCAGCCGTCCGGTCGTATCAATGATCACCGTATCAAACTGATTTTTTTCAGCATGTTTCAGGGCGTGTTTGACAACATCAAGGGAATTTTTTTTCTCTTCCCGAAACACATCTATTCCAGCCTGCCGGCCGAGGACCGATAACTGTTCGACGGCGGCCGGCCGGATGAGATCTGCGGCGACCAGCAAACAGTTCCTTCCCTTTTTTTTTAAAAACACCCCGAGTTTCGCGGCAGTGGTTGTCTTCCCCGATCCCTGAAGTCCGAGAAGGAGAATAACGGACCTGGTATCCGGGCCCTTCAGTTTCAAATCCTGCTTCTGATCACCCAGAAGGCTTACTAGTTTGTCATGGACGATCTTGATAAACTGATCGCCGGGAGTGACCGTCTTGAACACCGTTTCTCCGAGGGCTTCTTCCGTCGTGCTGTTGATAAACCGCCGTACGACGCGGAGATTGACGTCCGCTTCAAGCAGGGCTATCTTTATTTCATTGATTGCATCCCTTATATTCGCTTCCGAAATATGCGCTTTTCCCGAAATCTGTCTCACAATATCAGTGAGTTTTTTACTCAGGCCTTCGATCATGATACTCCCTTACCTGTCTACTCCTTTTATTACCAGCGATGCATGTGCTTGTTCGAATTTATCTTTATAATCGAAAAACATCATCGTGTCAACATGAGTCCGCCATATTATTGGTATAATATACTCATTCGGGAGGGGGTGAATCTATATCGCGGGCTTACGTATCACGCCGTTTTTTCGCTCATCCTCATCACGTATGAAAAGTATCCTTTTCACGATCCTATTGAACAAAGAAAAAATGCCTGTTCAGGTACATGACCCGTTCGGCGGCAGGGAGTGCCCACGGACTTGAGGGAAACTCATCACATACTTTTTCATAATAATACCGCGAGTACTTCAAATCCCTCATCGCCCCGGAACGTTCATAAAAACCCGCCAGCATGTAATAAAGATAATCTTTTCCCGTTTGATCGTCATACTGATCGAGATATTTTTCAAGCGATGCAACGGCAACCCCGGCATCATTCGATTTCGTAAAAACTTCCATTGCCGTTATCATATGATCGACCGGGGGAAGAGGTCTGAAACGAAAAATTTCCTCAAGCAGCCGCGCAATATCCGAAGCGTTTTTCCGTTTTA
This sequence comes from Spirochaetales bacterium, assembly GCA_016930085.1. Taxonomy (NCBI): domain Bacteria; kingdom Pseudomonadati; phylum Spirochaetota; class Spirochaetia; order Spirochaetales; species Spirochaetales bacterium. The sequence continues at coordinate 129,857 of JAFGHO010000057.1, read as the reverse complement.
CCGCGATCCGGAATAATTGTCTGACGGCATTTTCTCCAAACTCCTGCTCGTCATCGATATTTTTTTCCCAGTAACCGGCGGCCTTTTCATCATCACCCAGCAATGCATAGAGTTCGGCGATCCTGTCATTGAGAAAGGAAGAACCGTCGGTATAGCGTGAAAGGTATTCCTCAAGGGCGGCATCATATTTCCCCGCTTCATACAACGCTTCGGCACGATTGCTCTGTGTATAAAAATCCGACGTATCGTTCATTCCGGACGCCACTTCCGTATCGTCAGTCACATGCACCCGTACGGTTTCCTGCTGCTCTATCCCGGAATAATTGTCCTGCAGCGAAAATCGGAGGACCATAATGCATGGCTTTAGCGCCCTGAACAGAAAAAGGGTTTCCCCGTATCCTGTCTGCTTTGAAATGAGTTTGAAACAACCTGCATCGCTGTTTTTCTCATAACCGTGGAAAATCCACCCTATTTTATTCAGTGAAATCTCGATATCGTCACCGGGCCGGGCCGTTATCTCCTTTACCGGTTCGACCGATTCCTCTTTTTGGTTTTTTTTGTCGACCACCGGCTTGATACGGGGTTTCTTTTTATTTTCATCTTTCCTTTTTACCGCGTTATTTTCCGCTTTTGTCTCTTTCTTCGTTATATTTTTCTCAACAGCCGTCCCGGCAATAACTTCTTTCTTTTCAGGCGTTGATTCTTTCTTATCTTCGACGGGTTTCAGCCTTATCTCGGGCATCATTAGGGAAAGCGTGACATCGGCCTCATCCTGAGACGGAAAACCCTGATATTCATAAACGTCTCCTTCCGAAACGATCTCCGTTTCATCCTCCGTCTCACGATCAATCCCGGCGATTTCCCGTACACCATCGCGACGGTTATTACGGTCGTCTTCCCCGTCTCCCGCGGATTGAGAACGCGAATCTTCTTCAACCGGGGGCACCATATCCGCCATGGATTCATCTCCCGTCTCCCCGGATGCGGGAGATTCCCCGCCGGCAACAAATTTGGATTCCGGCCGATTCTTTGTCGGTGCATTAATGCTCTGACATGAAAAAAGATATGAAAGTATGAGAAAACATATAATGAAGATAAAACCTGTATTCACATTGGTATGATAAAGCATAATCCCCTCCCTTTTGTCGTCATGCTTTTGCGAAGTGAATAAACGGTACCTGAAAAAGATCACGGACCCGATTTACCGGCGTACGAAAACGTCCGGTTTAAGCGGCCCTGCTAATCGATCGTGTTAAAGAACTCCTTAATATAGTTATCGTTATATTCCGAGAAAACCTCAATAAGTATTGTCTCGGGCCGGATGAAATATGCATCGACCTGTTCCCTGTTCCAGCTATCCTGTGGCTTCCTCAAAAGTGAATACGACGGACCGCTGAAGACATTACCGGTCCGATCATCCAGGAATAAATCCGATATGGAAAACCGCCTTCTCTCCGCTTCCGTATTCGCCGCCGCGTCAATTGACGCTTCCGGTATATCCCGCTGCATGCCTGCCCGTGCAATCAACGCGATTGTAAAAGGAACAAAAAAGGAAAGCAGCAGACATCCGATGATCCCGATGATGATCTTTTGTTTGTATTTCCTGAAAAAATCTTCAACCGATACGAACATTATGCGTAGGTCTCCTGTTTTTCACTTTCTTTCAACCGGACGGTAATAATTTTTGAAACGCCGGCTTCTTCCATCGTTATTCCGAACAACGCCTCCGTACCCGATATCGTTTTTTTATTATGCGTGATGATGATAAACTGGGATTTATTGGAAAACTCCCGTAATAAGCCGACGAACCGGTTGACGTTTTCCTCATCGAGTGCGGCATCTATTTCATCAAGGATGCAGAACGGCGACGGCTTCACCATATAGGTAGCAAAAAGCAGCGATACACCGGTCAGCGAACGCTCCCCACCGGAAAGCAGTTCGATACTCTCGAGATTTTTTCCGGGCGGCTGTACCATGATTTCGATCCCGGACTCAAGCACATTGTCGGGGTCGGTGAGTTTGAGTTCCGCCCTTCCGCCGCCGAACAGGCGCCTGAACATCATGTGAAAGTTCTTTCTCACCTGGTTATAGGTATTGAGAAATAGTTCCGATGATTCCGTCCTGATTTCATGGGTGATTCTGTTCAGGTCCTCGCGGGCTTTTTTCAGGTCACCGATCTGGCTTACGAGAAAATCATACCGCTCCTTTACCTCCTGATACTCTTCGGGTGCCATAAGATTCACCTGACCGCACTTTTTGATTTCATCCCTGCAATTCGTAATCAGGTCCCGTAACTCTTTCTGGGTTCCGGTTATTTCATGTATCTGCGATTCATAATCGCCGAGATCACGTGAATATTGCTCGTTAAAATTATCATAGACATTTTTTATCTCGACATTGATTTCCGCGACACTCATCTGTACTTTTTCAATCCTGGACTGAATTGATAGAAGGACATTCATTTTGTCTTTGAGTTTCTTTTCGTTCGTCGCGAGGTTCGAGTTCTTGCTACTGATATTCTGCTCGAGATCCTTCAGTTCCCGTGCCAGCGATTGTTCTTTTTGTTCAAGCTCCCGTTTTTCCGTTTCGCGTTGAACGATCGTTGCATTTATCACTTCGAGACTTTTAATCGATTCCTTTACCGCCAGCTGGTTTTCCTTTAATAAATGCTCCTGTTCAGCCGTATCGCGAAGTATTCTTTGAATGTCATTTTCATATCCCGATTTCTGTGTCTGCATCCGCGCCTTGTTGATATTGAGATTCTCGAGTGTTTTCCTGTACTCCTCTATCTTCTTTCCCATTTCCCGGTTTTCTAGTTTGATTTCCTGCGCCCTTTTATTATTACCGGAGACAGTATCGTGCAGCGCCGTGAGTTTTCGATCGATATCACGCTTTTTTGTGATAATGCCTTCGGGTGAAAGAAACTCGTCGATAAAGGACGGTGCCGCTTTCTTATACTGCTGAAAATACCCGGCGAGCTGTGCCACCTTTTCCTTAAGGTCCTCAAGCAATGCGTGTGTGTTTTTGAGTACCCGCTCGATATCACCGGTTTTTATCTCGTCAAAAGAACCGACATCGGCAAGAATAGAAGATTTGCCTTCCAGCTGAATTTTAAGGGTATTGATGATCCCGTCAATCGATTCCTCCGATTTTTTCTGTTCCCTGAAAGAATAACCTGTTTCTTTGAGGCGCTGATCGAGTTGTGTGACAATGTCTTCCGTAATCTCCCGCAGGGCATTATTCAATACCTTGATTTCCTTTTCTGCCCGAATATTGTCGTTTTCCTTCTGAACGATTTCTTCGTCATTAATGTGTATTTTTTCGGAAAAATGTGCGATATCCCTCGAAAAGTCCGCAATGTTTTTCTCAATCTCCCTTATCTGTTTGTCGAGTTCCGCAAGGGCGTGCCGTTTCTTTTCACCGTCTTCCTTCAGGTCCTTAATTTTTTCATTGCACACAGCTTCACGTGATTTATCGAACTCTATTTTCCGTTCCAGTTCCGAGATTCTGTCCTTGAGGAGTTTGATCTGGCTTTCCTTGTTTGTCTTTTCGATATTGAGGCCGTAGACTGTTTTTTGATGATCGATGAGTTTGGACTCCATCGTATTGACCAGATCGATGCTTTTTTCCATGGAAGCATTGAGTCCGTCGATTTCTTCCTGGAACCTTCGCCGTTTTTCGATTTCCTCGTCGAGGCTTTTATCTCGATTATCACGTTCCTCAAGGAGCGACCGCAGTTTGAGCAACCGAAGTTTTATATCGAGATTGAACTGTTCATCACGCAATTTCCTGTACATTTCCGTCTTCCCAGCCTGCACCGAAAGCGTATCATAACTCCGCTTCACTTCCTGAAGAATCGTCTCCGCCTGCCTTATATTTTCCTCCGTTTTCTCGAGTTTTCGCTCCGCTTCCTGACCGCGTATCTTGTATTTCGTAATACCCGCCGCTTCCTCAAAGACATATCGCCTTTCTTCCGGTTTATTGGATAAAATCTGGTCTATTCTTCCCTGTTCCATGATGGAATACGCCGATTTTCCGATTCCCGTATCGTAAAAAAGTTCCTTCAATTCTTTGAGTTTGACGAGTCTGTTGTTCACGTAGTATTCGCTCTCTCCCGACCTGAAAAGTCTTCTCCTGATCGAAATTTCCGGCAAATCGAGGGGGAGCAGCCCGCTCTCATTAACCATCGTTACCTCAACTTCAGCGACATTAAGGGCTTTTCTCGTTTCCGTCCCATTGAAAATAATATCTTCCATCCGGGATGCCCTGAGGGTTTTTGTCGATTGCTCGCCGAAGACCCATTTAAGCGAATCCACAACATTACTCTTGCCGCACCCGTTCGGGCCGATGAGGGCGGAAATACCCCTGGGAAAATTGAGTTTTATTTTTTCAGGGAAAGACTTGAATCCGAAAATTTCTATTGATTTTAAAAACACTGCCCGCTCCCAGTATCAATCTGCATTGAGACGGATTGTACCACCTCGATACGGGAAAAGTCAATCATCCCGGTCGATTCGTGAGGAAAATTAAAAAAAATATTGAAGATCGTTATTTTTATGATACTATACGCGAAGGAGTATATCATAAAATGAAGTACGTATGCGGTATCGATGAGGCCGGAAGGGGACCGATTGCAGGACCGGTGACCGCCGGGGCGGTGATCCTGCCTCACGGATTTCCTGTTGAAATCCTCGACGATTCCAAAAAAATCCTTCCGGAAAAAAGAAAAGAGGTTTTTCTCATCATCCGCGAACGGGCAATCGCATGGACAACAGGCTGGGTATGGCCTTTTGAGATCGACCGGCTCAATATTCACAGATCAGTCCTTCTTGCAATGAAAAGGGCGATCGACCGCCTTCCGGTCGTCCCTGAAAGGATTCTGGTCGATGGTCTGTTCACGCCGGTGTGCGGGTATCCCTGTGAAGCAATAAAAAAAGGCGATACCGTTATCCCGGAAATAATGGCCGCATCAATCGTGGCAAAAACCCTCAGGGACAGATGGATGGAACGGTATTCACGTATCGAATCAGTCTATGAGTTTGAAAAACATAAGGGATATCCGACAAAACGGCATCGCCTCATGGTGAAAATCCATGGATTGTCACCGATACACCGCAGGAGTTTTGCCATCAACGCTCCCGAATAAACTTGACTGCTTTTTTAAATCCTTCAAGAAAGACATCGAGATCTTCCTCAAAGACGATAAGAGAATACCGCTCAAAATCGTTATTTGTATTTTTTTTGCTCTCGACGATATTGAGGAAAACATCTCCGTGACGGTTTTCCTTGACATTAAAAAAATACGTCCTTTTCCCTGAACTTGCTCTCTCCGAATAAATCTCTCCCCTGAGTCCCATAGGTCGTTACCTTTCTCAAAAATCGTTTTTCCCGGCTATCGATCGTTTTTTTTTTCAATTAATAAACGGGATAGTGACGGTGCCGAAATGCACCAGCCAGAACTATAACGAAAAAAAAAATATTCATCAAGCTCTTGACAAAGAATAAATTTGTGCATTAGTATCGAATGAACATATTAATTTTCTTAATCAGCGGCCCCATGAGTGTATAGCGCAGCCGTTGTGTAAACGCGATTATATATCAATAATCCGTGCCGATCGAGGCCGTCCGGTTGAAGGATGTTCAGCATATACCAATATGCGCCTGTCGTATAACGGCTATTACCCAAGCCTTCCAAGCTTGTGATGTGGGTTCGATTCCCATCGGGCGCTTTCCTGAAGCCTTACAGGGCAAGGAACTATTAAGAGTCCCCCACAAGGGGGCTTTTTTTATGGTGCGCCCTGCCGGGCGCACCATAAAAAAAGCCGCTTTTGTAAAGCGGCCTTTATATTAATCCTTGTGGTACAAGGAGTAAAAAACCCCCGTTGATCGACAGGGGTCATATCAGCGAGCGAGGAGAATCGAACTCCCGTCACGAGCTTGGGAAGCTCGGGTAATAACCATTATACGACGCTCGCCGGTATCCTGTGTCTATTCCTATCACAGGAAATCAGGTTTGTCAATCGGAAATGATATATTCATCGCCGCTCTCCTCGAGTTCCGTCAATCCTTCTTTTTCAACAAGATATTTGTTCACTTCCTTGTCAAGGATATAGACGATGATTTCAGTACCTGATTTTAATCGATACGGAAAGGATATCTTCCCCCCGTCGTGTTTTATCGAAAGGAGTTCCATTTCTTCGCCCATGTACCGCGCGATCACCTTGACGGTCACCGGCACAGGATAATCGTCGATTATGTAATTGAAAATATCAAACACTTCATCATCTTCGAGTGCCGTGATTTCATTTACCGTTAATCGCATCGGTACCATCAGCGGTATTTCCTTATCGGGCTCCGGATTCTGGGTGGCGACGATTCCTTCCTTATATTCGTTCCTTTCCTTTTCTATTTCAAACAAAAAGGGTATATTCCTGCCCGCCAGCAGCTTTATGGCATCCTGATACCGCTTTCCGATATACTTTTCGGCAATCACTTCCTGCCCCTTCGGACCCTTGCTGACGACCAGATCGATATAGGTGACCCTGTTCTCATAAAGGGGTGTTCCCTCTTTCGGATTCTGTTCGAGAATGGTTCCGTTCGTGGCCTCATCGTACACATACATAACGGGTTCCCTTATTTGAAGCAGCGCCATTTCATCCGAAGCGAATGCCTGCAGCAATTCATACCTCAGCCAGCCCAGAGTTTTTCCCGTGTAGTCTTCAATCTGTTTGATAACGGGTCCCTTGCTGACGACAAGGGTGACTGTTCTGCCGATTTTCACGTTTTTCCCCGGCTTGTAATTTTGCCCGATAACGATCCCGCGGCTGTATTCGGATGTATGCTTTTCCTGTATTCGCACATTTAATCCTTTATCCTGAAGCCGGGCGATCGCATCGATGAGATCCACTTTATCGTTTTCCGAGGAGGTGACATTCGGGACAGAGACATTTTCGTTCCCCCTCAGGTTGGCAAAAAAAATGATGACACTCATAAAAACCATAATAAAAAAAAGACCGATAATGAGAAAAACCGTCAGCTTGAAAAACTTTGTTTCCTGATCATCCCGCTGATTGGGCAGGATTTGTTTAATTTTTTCCAGAATTCTATACATCTGCTTCTCCAAGATAATCGTTTACCATATCCCGATGGCCATTGAGAAACGAAAGAAAATCCATTTCTTTCTTCGATTGCAGCTGCAATCTTAACAAACCGAGGATTCCCTTCCCGGTTTGTACGAGGATGCCCGCATTTTTATCCCAGCCCAGGATATAACCCGGTTTCATCCGTTCTTTCCCCTCTTCTCTATGTACAATATTTGCGCGGGTTATGACAAGATGCTGTCCGTGAAAAGTTGTAAAGGCCAGCGGCCATGGAAAATAAGCGCGTATCTTTCGTTCGATGAGAGACGCGGGTTCCTCCCATGAAACTCTGCCGTCTTCCTTTTTTATAAGCCCGCAGTAGGTGGCTTTTTCTGAGTCCTGAACATATGAGGAGGCTGTCCCGGCTTCGATTTCATCGATAACGGAAATAAGCATCCGCGAGCCTTTTTGTGAAAAAAGACCTTCAAGCTCCATGGCCGTTTCGGTTCCCTCAAGCGGCACCTCCTTCTGAAGGAAAATATCGCCGCTGTCCATTTTCAGGGCGATCTTCTGAACGGTGATTCCGCCCGTGGGATCTCCCGCGATAATCGTCGCCGGTATCGGCGCGGGTCCCCGGTGCCGGGGGAGGAGTGACGGATGTAGATTGATACCCCCTTTGGGGAAAACATCGAGAAACTCCTTTTTGAAAATTTTTCCATAGGCGGCAACGACCAGTATATCCGGCTTGAGGGTACGGACACTCTCGATAAAATCCTCATCGAGTTTCATCGGAGTCAAGACGGTAAGTCCTTTTGAAAGCCCGAACCTTTTTACCGGTGAAGAAACGACGGTGTTCCCCCTGCCCGCCATTTTATCCGGCGCGGTCAGCACCCCGCAGACGGTATGTCCTGAGCTGGTTAATCTCTCGAGCGAAGGGACGGAAAATTGAGGTGTTCCCGCGAAAAATATCCGCATCAGACTCCGGCTTTCTTCCAATATTCTTTTATCAGCTTTTCCTTTTTTTCTTTTTCAAGCCGATCGATAAATAAAATACCGTTCACATGATCGAGTTCGTGTTGAATCACGCGTGCAAGAAGTCCTTCCGCCTCTATGGTAAACGGCCGTCCTTTTTCGTTCCACGCCTGTATTTTGATATACATCGGACGAATCACATCGGAATTAATACCCGGAATACTCAGGCATCCCTCTTCATAGTCGATCTGCTCCATCGATGTTTCAATAATCTCGGGATTAATGAAAATCCGCGGCACATCACGCGGAATATGACAGACAAACAGGCGCCTCATCAGCCCGATCTGGACGGACGCCAGGCCTATACCCTTTCCCTTTGCCATTATTTCAAACATATCGTCTATGAGGTTGCGTATTTCTTCATCAAATTCCGAAACAGACACTGAAGGTTTTTTAAGCCGTTCATCTCCTAATGTAATAATCGCAGACATAGTTGTTGATAATAGTACACAAAACATGAAACTTAATCAACCGTTCGGACTTCACGGTCAAGACTTTCCCGGCCGGAATTTATTCTTTTCGAGAACCCTCCTGCACGACTTCGCACATGACGATTCGCCTGATGCTGAGTTGAAGATACGGCCGAAGCGGTCAGCCGCGCTTCTTTCAACCATCGCTTTGTTTTCGGATTTCTTTCCGTCTCGGGGTGAGTCCGGTTGCCGTGACGGCTATAAATAAATTACAAAAAATTTTGTTTGAAAAGGTTGAAAGATACATCCGCACCTGTTATAATACGGAGTTATGATACAGATTATGTAAAAAATGAGTTTATTATTGAAAGAGGAGGTCTAAAGCTACGATTATGGAACCAATAAAAGTGACTGTATCACAACTTGGAAAAATTGCAGACAATCTTAAAAACGGTGATGAAACTGCAATCGGAACCTATCTATATAAGGGATTGAGAGTTCAAATCAGTAAATACAAGGCGTCCGGTTCTGAACGGTTTGCCCGTCTGTATCGAAAACGGCGGGAAAAGGGACTCTGCGTCATCTGTGCGGCAAAGGTAACGCAAAAAAATCCCAAAACAAAAAAACTTTACCGTCTTTGCGAATTACACAGGGAGAAAATCGACAAAAAAAAGTAAAACGGCTTCGTTTTCGTCAGAATATGTATATACCGAATTGTAAGTTCCCATTATATCGATACATAGCCCGTGAGTGGCCGCCATGACACGTATGCGTGAGAAGCCGGGGACAGACCCCGGGCGGCAGTGTTTGAAGACGGAACCTTCGCTACAATTATCGCCATTCCCAGGATTCCCGATCGATCACAATCGGTATGATAGATTATTGACATTTACCGGGATTCGTAATACCCTTAGAAAAGAGGGCGCAATATAACGCAAGGAAATGAAGAATAGCATGACAACACGATGGCTAGAATTGTTTATCCTGATCGGTTTTCTCATTCCCATCGTTTTGCACGACATAAGAGAAAAAAAAATTCCCGATATCTATATTATTCCGGGGTTTTGCCTTCTCCTTCTTACACGGTTTCTATTCCGGTGTGATTTTTCTTTCTGGTTTCTTCTTGATATCGCGATCGGTTTTTTATTCATCTGGATACTCTGGTTTGTCACCGGCGGGAAAATCGGCCTGGGTGACGCGAAGCTTTCCGGTATGATTGCGCTGGTTCTTGGCGCCGCCGGTTGGTTTTTCGCGCTTTTCATTGCCTCGTTTTCCGGTCTTGTGACCGGTATGATATTATTACGCATGAAAAAAATAAAAAAGGAAGAGGGAATACCCTTTGCACCGTTTCTTGCTGCCGGGGGGGTTGTCTCTTTCGTTTTAAAAGACCTTGATGTCTTCAAAGACCTGTCGGTTTTCAAAGACCTTCCGGTCCTGAACGACATTTTCGCGGGTCTTTATAATGGATAAGGAGTGAATATGAGATCGATGACAAAACGAACGGTTCCCGTAATACTTCTCCTCGTCATCATGGGAACACCTGCACTGTATGCGGAAAAAATCAAGGAACTCCACTTTTATAACCAGCCGATTACGGATATACTCCTGGCGCTGGGTGGAATCGGCAAGAAATCAATCGTCCCTGATGAAACCATCTATGGTGTGGCATCCTTCTCGTTTATCGATATCGAATGGGAGGATGCATTGAATGTCTTCTTACAGACCTACAAGATGTATCTCAAGATCGAAAACGGGATATACTATGTCTCGCGAATCCGGGTCGATTTCAATCCGGATATCGATGTCGTCACACAGATCGACGCCGAGGATGTGGCTCTCAACCTCCTGCTCAAAGCAATATCACGTGAAATCAGGAAAACGATCCTCACCGACACCATTCCGGTGATCACCCTTTCGGTTCACCAGAAAAATATCAAGGTCAAGGCCCTGCTCGAACTCGTTCTCAAGCCCATCGAAGAATCGCATAAACTCATCGTCTACCCGGATTACTACCACGTCATGATGCTGGCGACACCGCCCCCACCGACTCCCCAGCCCGGAGATTTCTCACGTATACCGGAAGGGTTTAAAAAGGATGACAAGGGCCGGTATACCATCAATGTCAGCAGAAAACGCTTTTTCGAATTACTTGAAAACATCTTCAAAATGGAAGGGGCGGAATACCAGCTTCTTTTCCAGCGGGATACGATGATCGACGCCCCCCTCCGGTTTGCCAACAAAACCTTTAACGAGATGCTCCGTATTCTCTGCGAACAGGGAAACGCCGATTTCAAGCTGGTCAACAATGTCTACTATATCTTCGAGATCGCGCAGCGCGATATCCTCAAAAAACTCAAGGACACGATGATTATCGAACTGAGGTATATTACCGCCCAGGACCTCCAGCGGCTTCTCCCCCCGGATTTAGGCTCGAGCAGGTTTTACCGGATCGACACGAACAACAACATGGTCATATTGAACGGGAGCAGGGATGAAATCGATGCGATTGCCGATTTTATCCGTGAAATCGATCTTCCCATGACCCAGACGCAGTATTACCGTTACGACCTCAATTTCATCAAGGCACAGAACCTCCAGTCGATTCTCCCCGAAGAATACAAGTACATCAAGATATCCCAGATTCCGGACACCAATTCCGTGGTCATCCCGCTTACACCGGAACGGAAGATCCTGCTGGACAGATTCATGGCCACGGTCGACAAGCCGCCGCCGGCTGCGGAGATAAAACTCAAATATATAAAATCGGAAGACCTTGTGAAAAATCCGCCCCCTTCCATTTCGAAGGAGGATATCATTATCACGCAGGATCCTTCCATCATCTTCCTCAAAGGTTCGCCGGAAAAACTTTCGGCCTTCAAAAAGGACCTGACGATTTTCGACCAGCCCGTGCCGCAGATCGCCTATCATGTTTTCGCGATCTCCTACACCGATAACGAAGGCATGAACTGGCAGCAGGGGGACACGACAAAAATCACCTACAAGGCGACGGCCAACGAAAATGCCTCCGCTCCCTTTTCGGGGAATATCGGAAACCTCCTCTCCGTCAATTTCGATATTCCGTGGGTCCTGGGAGGGACCTGGGCCGTGTATCTGAACTGGGCTTTGACGACGGACAATGCAAAGGTCATCACGGATACGACCCTCTACGCCCTTTCCGGTGAAAAGGTCAACCTGAGCGACACCGAGGTATACCGCTATATCGTGCCCGAAACAAGCACGGTAAGCGGAACGACGGAAACCACCACCAGCGGCCCGACGCGTTCGATCGAAACCGGATTCAAGATCACGATCGAGGGATGGGCTTCGGGCGACGGCATGATCACGATGGACGTGGACGTGACGATCGCAAGCCAGGGGTCTGCCGGATCGGACGCGCTCGATCTCGGCACCACCTTCGATAAAATCATCAGCACCACATCCCGCACCTCGTCGGGCGATCCGATCAAGATCGGCGGGCTTATCAGGGAAAATGCGACGTCGAAAATCGAAAAATTCCCGATTCTGGGAGATATTCCCCTTATCGGACTCCTCTTTCAACGCAAGACAGAATCGACGACGAAAAGCGAAATCGTCGTGTATATTCTTCCCCATATCATCTATACGAAAGAGGAACTGGCGGACACGGGCAGGAGGTTAAAGAAACTCTACGAACGCTACTTTCACGCGCAAGAAGGCATATAATCATGGAAATTATCGATGATTTTCTTCACGATCTTCCGATGGTTCAGGTCTCGCTCTCCGATTTCAAACCGCTGCCCGACGGTGAAAAACAGTATCCGCTCGAATACATCGAAGCGAATCATGTCATCCGCCTGAAGGAAGACGACGACATGGTCTTCGTCGGCCTGGTCGACACAAAAAACTATACCCTTCTCGAAAACCTGAAAAACTTTCACAAGAAACGCATTATCTTTTGTGCGCTCGATAAAAACGAGTTTTCCGCGTATTTGAGCGAACGTCTTGCTGCGACCGGGGTCGATGAGGGGATCGCGGACAAACCGGAAAACGAAAAAATACTGCTCGACAAACTGGCAAACGACGCGCCGATCGTCATGCTCGTCAACAGCATCATGATCGAGGCGATCAGGAAGGGCTCGTCGGACATCCATATCGAGGGGTTCGACGACGAGGTGTACGTCCGTTACAGAATCGACGGCCACCTAAAAACCGTATCGAGAATCGACAAGGACCGCTTCCCCGCCGTCGCTTCCCGTCTCAAGATTATGGCGAACCTCAACATCATGGAAAAACGGCTTCCCCAGGACGGGCGTATTTCGGTTCACCTCGGCGACGACGAAATCGACCTCCGTGTCTCGATCATCCCGATCGCCAACGGGGAATCGATCGTCTTGAGGCTCTTCAACAAAAAGCGGACCCTTCTGAAACTCGATGAAACCGGAATGACGGAAAGTCAGCTTTTGGAGTTCAGGAAAAAATGCCTGACCCCGAACGGGCTTATGCTGGTCACCGGACCCACGGGAAGCGGAAAAACGACGACCTTGAGCGCCGTGCTACAGGAACTCAATTCCGAACACGTGAAGATCATCACGATCGAGGATCCGATCGAATACGTGACAAAAGGGATCAACCAGATCCAGACAAACGAGCGTATCGGGCTTACCTTCGACTCGATTCTCCGGCGGGTACTCCGTCAGGACCCGAACATCGTCATGGTCGGTGAGATCAGGGACACGGACACTGCGGAACTCTCTATCCGTGCCGCTTTGACCGGCCACCTTGTTTTCTCCACGCTTCATACCAACGATTCGGTCTCCGTTATCACCCGTCTCAAAAACATGGGAATCGAGCCCTATCTCCTTGCTGCGGTCCTCCGCGGCTCCCTTGCCCAGCGTCTCGTGAGAAAGATCTGTCCCGAATGCAGGGAGACGATTACCCCTTCACCCGCGGAACAGGAACTCCTCGCGCGCTACGGTATCTCGAAGAAGAAAAAAATCTATCAGGGGAAGGGGTGCGACGCCTGTAACGGGACGGGCTACAAGGGGAGGATCGGCGTTTTTGAATATTTTTCAGTCAACCCCGAAGTCGAGGAAATGATCATCAAGGGCATGAAGGATTCGCTGATCAAGGAATACCTCGTCGGCAACGGGATGAAAACCCTGCTTGCCGATGGTATCGACAAGATCATCAACGGGGTGACGACAATATCGGAAGTAGAAAGGGCGGTTGCAGGCTGATGCCGTTATATCATTGCAAGATTGCAGACAATACGGGGAAAACCATGGAGATGACAAAAGAGGCCCCGAACGAGGATGTCCTTATCCTCGAGTTTCTCCAGAACAATTTCGCGCCGATAAAAATCCGGGAAGTGAAATCGGAAGACGAAAAAGCGGCCACGGGAAAGCGCTTTTCGCAAAACTCGATTCTGGAGTTTACCCAGACCCTCTCCCTCCTCCTTACCTCGGGGCTGTCCCTGAAGGACGCCCTCGAAGTGAACAAGACGATTTTCACCAAGGGTCCGGTGAACAAGCTGACCAATACCCTTATCGAGCAGATCAAAAAGGGGGATTCCTTTCACCAGGCGATCGACAAGTTCAGGGGAAGTTTTCCGCCCCTTTACCGGGGGCTCGTCAAGATCGGGGACAAGATCGGGACACTCGACAATATATTCGAGCGCCTCGCGGGCTATCTGCGGGAAAGCAAGCAGATCCGGGACAAACTGACGGGAGCCCTCTCCTACCCGCTCATGACATTGGGTTTTGCGATTTTTGGGGTAATCGGGATGGCGATTTTCATCTTTCCCCGTATCAAGGACATCTTCGCGACCCTTCATACGGGAGTGAACGAACAGATCCAGTCGACGATGGCCTTTGTGAACGTCTTTTTTACCTTCGGGGCGGTCTTTCTGGTCGTGTTTATCGCGTTGATCGTCGCGGTACTGATTATCCGTAAAAGTTCCGGCCCCCTCCGCGACCAGCTCGACAAGGTGTTATTGAAACTTCCCGTGATCGGGAATATTATATACATAAGGGAAAGTTTGAATTTTCTCTTTGCCATGGAAACACTCACGTCGAGCGGATTTGCCGTGGAAGATGCCCTCCCGGAAGCGGGAAAGGTGCTCAGCAACCGGGCACTCGCCTCCGGCATCAGGCTGATACGGGACAAGATCATCAAGGGGGAACATCTTTCAAAGGCATTTTTGGAAGATCCTTACTTTGACGAGCGGATCGGACGGTGGGTGTCTATCGGGGAACGTTCGGGAAAAGTCGAGGTCGTGTTCGGACAACTCAGGCAGTACTACCAGGATGAGCTCGAGAAATGGTCGACCGGCTTTATGGCGGTCGTCGAGCCGGCGCTGATCATTTTTGTCGGGCTGATCATCCTCTTTCTGATCATGACCTTTTTTGTTCCGATTTTCTCGATCTACCAGGGTTTTGGAACATAATATCATCAAGGAGGTATGCGAATATGAACGGGCATATCAAAAAAAATAAAAAAAGACCGGGGGTTTTCGAAAGATTGCGAAAACACGTCACATCCCTGACAAAGCGGCATCCTGAAACGGGAACAACCTTTGTGGAAATCCTTGTCACGATCTCGATTATCGCGATCCTCATGACAACGATCGCGATCGCGATCATACCGTGGATTGTCGAAGCTCAAAAAACGACGGCAAAACAGCATATCGGGACCTTCAAGGTGGCTCTGCAAATGTACCTCGCACAGAACAGGAGTTATCCCGATCAAAGCGAAGGGCTGGATTCACTGAAACCATATATCCAGGACGGTAAAATTCCAAAAGACCCGTGGGGTCACGAATATATCTATATGGTTCCGGGTCCGGATGGTGTCGATTACGGAATTCAATCCTACGGACCTGACGGTGCCGAAGGCGGTGATGACGATATTACCTCCTGGGGATTGGAAGCAAATGAAGAAGATGATGAACCGTAATAAAAAGAAAAGTGAAAACGGTTATGTCCTCATCGATGTGCTGGCAACCATGCTTATACTCTCGATCGCGATGACCGCGATCCTGAACGGGTTCACGTTATTGGGTCGTGCTGCGGGATTCTCGTGGCATCGTGCCGTTGAAATTATTGTAGATAGAAATGAGTTTGAAACATACAACCGGCTTACCGGCGAAGAATAAGGAAGACGGGTTTACATTTATAGAGATTCTCGTTTCGGTGGTCATTTTAAGTGTCTTGGGGTTTTCAATCTGGACGGGTTTTATCGGGGTAATGAATCTCATCGGAAGCGTCCCCGAAGCAACGGAAAAAGCCCAGAAACTCCTTGCCCTCGACTCCTATCTTATGCAGGTCTGCGGTGCAATAAAAATTCCTTTCTGGATGCCGGAAGCTGAGATTGAAGAGGAAAGCGACAAAGTCATCCTCCCCTTTTACGACGGGAAGAAAGAGAACATGCTCTCGATCGAGTATAAAGACAAATATATCATCATCACGACCTCGATTATCGAAGAAGAAGAGACGGATGAAGACGAAGAATCGGGAGAAACCTACATTCCGACATTCAAGGCAGGTCCTTATGACGAAGTGACATTTGAAATCGTCTCCACAAAGGAAGAGGGGCTTATCGGATTGGATGTATCGATTCTGGAAACATATGACGAATACGAACCGGTGAAAATCTTTGTTAGGTTCGGGAGTTATCCTTTCTGGAAGGAGGACTGATGGGAAACAGGGGATCCTCCGCGATATCGGTCATGGCCATCGTTCTTTTTCTGACAACGGTTTTCGTGGGATTGAGTTTCTTTATTCAAACGAGCCTCAGGATCGAGATGATCCACAAACAGGAGGACGACATAAAGAAATATCTCATATCCGAAGCGCGTCAGGTGGTGGAACTCCTTTCGGAAGACGCAGAAGATAGGGAAAACGACAATTTCTTCCAGGATGTCTGGGGATTCGTCAACGCGAATGAAAACGTCTACCTGAAGGATGTATCGAGTTATCTCAATCCCAACTGCATCGACCCGCTTATCCTCGAACATCTCAACAAGGCCATGTTTCCCTCTCCCATGAAGCTTTTCAAGGACGAGGCGAACTACAACCAGAATACGATCAAACAGCTCTGGATCGACGAGGGAATACAATACCCCCTCTCCCCCGCCTATGACGACTATTTCGAAGAGGACATCCTGAAGACGTTTTGCACTCCCTATTCCTATTTCAACTTCAACCTCTGCTATGAATACATGCTCGAGAAGGTGTGCGAACTAAGGACGGGAAGCGAAAACGAGGCACGGCGGTTTCATGACATGTACGCGCAAAAGATTCTGGCGGAAAAAAAGATCATCGACGACAACAGGGAACTCGAAAACTGGTTCACTCACCAGCACCTCGGCGGACGGATGTTCGACCAGCTGTTTCCCATCGTAAACGTCGAACCCGCGATGAACGTGCATTTCATGCCCGAAGAAATTCTCCGGGGCCTTCTTTCTTTTCCCCCGTTCAACATCAAAAATCACGCAGGTATTGCCGAACAAATTCTGAAAGTCAGGGAGGAGAATGAAAAAGGATTGACGCTCAAAGGCTTAAAAAGTATAATTGGTAGTAGTCTGCAGTACCCGGGCAAGCGCATTTATCATTATCTGGGAGTATTCACGAACTTCTGGGAAATAAGGGTAATGATGGAAGAATCGGAATTACGGTGGATCGTCGCGCGGGTTCCCCAAAAGAAGGCCACGGACGATATTGTATATAAACTGCTGGAAGAGGATATCAGGCTATGAAGCATATTGCCTACGCGCATAAAAACGGAGAAGGACCGACCCTCTATCTTTTCGACAGGGAAGAACCGATCGATTCTTCCGCGAACTTCGACGCACTCATGATGTCCCGCCTCGACTTCGACATCAAGGTGACCACGGTCCCCCCCGTTCATCAGAGTGAGATGGGAAACATCCTCACCTATAAACTCCGCAGCCTTTACCCCGGCGACCCCGAAGATACCATCTTCGATTTCAAGGTCCTGACACAGAACAAACAGCGGTACGCCGTACTTTTTATTTCATCAAAAGACACGATCAACGAATACAAGGAACTGGCGAACAACAAACCGCTGATCCTCCCCTTCCCCATTCTCGCCAAGCTGACAAAAAAATACGATGGTAAAAACTGTGTCTTTTTTTTCTGGCACAAGGACTGGGTCGATATTTCCCTCTTCGAAGAAGGGGTATTCAAGTCATCCTCTGCAATCAAGCGGGAAAAGGAAGTGTTTCTCGATTTTCTCAAGATAAAGAATATGCTTCCCAAAAACCTGGAAGAATATGTGTGTGTCTTTCTCTGTCTCAGAGACGAGTCATCGTATCTCGAGGAACAATCACGGGAACTCGTTCAGAACGCGGGCACCGTCGAGTTTCTCCCTATTGAAGAATCACTCTCGCTTATATCGAACAAGACGGATTATCTTTTCAGAAAAAAGAAACAGTCGTTCATATTCCATCAAAAACTGAAGATCGAAATGCTCGCCGTCCCCCTTGTCATTCTCGTGTGTCTCCTCTTCAACAAATATGTCGAAACCAGGGCGGAGTATTACCGGAAACTCAAAAAGGAAAAGGACACGATATTCAAGATCTCGAGCCAGCGGGACGAATACAATAAAAAACGGGCCGAACTGGCCAGAATCCTCGAACATAAACCGGCTGATGTCTTTCTCCTTTTATCCGAAATCAACAGGGTTTTCGGACAGAATCTGGACCTCACCTATTTCCGGCTCGAAACAAAGGAAACAACCGTCATGGTCGACAATAAACGCGAACGGCAGAAACGGTATTATTTTACCATCGAGGGGAGTACCCGGGGCGAACCATACACCTACCAGAATGCCCTGAACAGCAATCCGTATTTCGAGGAAGTACTGGTTCCCCTGATTACACGTGAAAAATTCCGAATGACCGGTATTTTCAATAAAGGAGCGGGATATGCTGTCGAGTAACGAAAAACGTATGTTGTACATACTCGGAATCATCGCGCTCGTCTGTGGAACGGCTTTGTTTTTCTTTCTCAGGACCTCCTTGAGCGGCAGCGGCCTTTTCGATATAAACAGGAAAATCGAAAGGGAAGAACGGGATCTCAGGCGTTACAGCAGCCAGAAAATCGACGATAATGTCGACTGGGATAAAAAGATCAAGGAGATTTCGGAAAAAATCGAAAACGTAAAAAGCAGGTTCTTCAAGCCGGATGAAACCGATATCGCCACGTTCGGCCTCTCCGTCCAGGACTATATAACCGGAAACAGACTCGTGATCGACAGCCAGCGAACGATATCGGGAAGCGAAAATAAAAAGTATCTCGAGTTCAAGGTAAAAGGAAGCGCCTATTATCTGATGCGGTTTTTGGAGGATGTATCGGAGGCGAATAAATACTGGACGATCGCCGAGATAATCATAAAATCCGGCAGATCCGGCGGTAACATCGAAGCGACGATGAAGATCACCTATGAAACGGTCGCCCTCGATGAAACATAGAACACAGACGGTAAAGCCGGACGAAACTATGGTGTACGGAAATCGAACCAATGATGAGGTTACAGCATGAAACAATCGGTACTGACAATCGTTAAAATCGCGCTCATCGCATGTATAGCTATCGTGCTGCTTATTCTCGTCATTCCCTTTCCCGTTTCGATACCGAACGAGGTGATGAATCCCAAAGCCACGGGCGACACGGAAGAGGCCGATGTACAGGAAATAGGCGAAATACGTGTGGGCGATCCCGGCTACATCGCGATGCTTTTCGGGTGGGTAAGCCCGACACCCACACCGCCCCCGATAATCACTCCGGTCCCGACAAAAACCCCCGTCCCCACCTGTAACCGGCCGGGGTACCTTCGCGTACTCGGTACTTTTGTCTCCCCCGACAACATCCGGTATTATATGATCAAGGACGACCGGTACAACTATACATTCAATATCGCCATAGGAAAACCGGCGCAGGGGTGGACATTGAAAAGAATACAGGGCAACACACTGATTCTTGACGATAAAGGACAGGAAGTTTGCGTTCCGATACGATAAAAAACGAAAGGATGAATCATCTTATGAAATACGGTGTTATTGGCATTTTTTTGCTCTCATTATTGGTGATCCTGAACGGCTGTCCGTCCGGTCCGCCGGTCGCGGATAATTTCATTTCCTCGCCGCTGAACGGAAAGATATTCGACCATGACAATCTTCCGTGCGGAGACGTGGTGATCACTGTCGACAACTTCACCAAAGTAAAATCGGATATCAACGGCAGATTCGTCATTCCCGACCTGACACGGGGAACGCATCAGCTTGTCTGCCGGAAAGAATCATATGAGGAGATCACGATTGACTACAATTTTCTCAATCAAAACGACGTGCTCTGGATCAAGATGATCTCCCTGGAGCAACTCATACGTCAGATCGACGATAAATTCTTCAACAACAAATGGGATGAAACAAACGACCTCTTCGAACGTGCCGCCAAAATCGATCCGGACGACCCGGTACTCCTTTATCTGACATCCGTCCTCTATCTCCATAACGGATGGGTCGAGAATGCCCTGGAAGTGCTGCTTGACATGATCGAAAAGGGAAACAACGAACCGACGATATACCTCTCGATCGCCGACATTTACCAGTACAAAATGAATGATCCGGCCCTCGCCTTCCAATACCTCGAAAAATATATCACCATGGTGCACGATGAGGATGCGTACAAAAGGGTCGAAACGTTGAGGGCGTACCTTCCTGAAAACGAAACCGAATGACGCTGATGCGACGGCATTTCTTATCCCCTTGACCAATGACGGCAGGATGAAATCCGAAAGCGAAAATGACGGTGGTATGACCGTGTCCTGCCGGAAAACGTCATATATCACTGGTATCACGGTATAAATGAAAAAAGACATCAACGGAAAACGTATAAAACAAAAAAAAGACGTCAATCAGATGAGTTTTCTGGATCATATTCGTGAATTACGCGGACGACTCATCGTATCCTGTATTGCCTGCGTCGTATGTTCGATCGTCGCTTTCATTTTCTTCGATCCCATTGTCGCGATTCTCTATAAACCGTTTGAAACAATAGACTCGTCGATGAATAACGCAGACCTCTACATTAAATCACTCTTCGAAGGGGTCATCGTCAAATTCAAGATTTCGATTATCGCGGGATTCATACTTTCGCTTCCCGTGCACCTCTACAATCTCCTTAAATTCATTTTCCCCGGACTCAAAAAAAAAGAAAAAAAAGTGATAATCATTTCACTCGTATCGAGTTTTTTCCTCATCGCCTCGAGTATCTCATACACATACTTTCAGATAATTCCCGTATCCGTCGAATTTCTCACCGGTTCGAGCTTCATTCCTGAAAACACGGGAATACTCCTTACCTACAGCGACAATATATTCTACATTCTGCAATTCCTTCTCGTCTCCCTCCTCATGTTCCAGGTCCCCATTCTTCTTGAAGTGCTTTTAATCTTGAATATTATCCGTCGAAAATCATTATTCCGCGCGAGCAGAATTGTTATCATTGTCATTCTTGTTTTGGCAGCCATTCTCACGCCACCGGATGTCGTCTCACAAGTTGCCCTGGCCGTTCCCCTTATCGCGCTTTATTTTCTCACTATTGTTATTGCAAAAATATTCCATTTCGGCGAAGGTGAGCGTGAAATTAAGGAAAAATATAAACCAGGCTGAATTTGAAAAATATTTTTTTTTCTGGACATATAAACTGATATTTGATACCATGGCGGTACATTTAGTTTTTTATTAAGCATTATTCACTATGACAGCATGTGTTATATGGTAAAACCATTTGGAATAAAAAAATATATTGTGAAGAAGGTGTAGACGGGATATGTATTATATTTCTGAAAATAATTTCAGCCGGTTTCTTCAGATCTGTGATGACGATTACGATGTATTTTTACCTGTAAAGAAGGGCAATAACAGATTTTTCACGCGATATACTCAACAGATACAACAACCTGTTGTCGGAGAAGTAAGAACTTCCGATCCCCTGAAGGCCTTCTTTTTTCGGGCGCGGGAAAAAGTCGCCCGTGATTTCGAAGACGGCATGCCCGCCGAATCCCGAAAGCCGGCCTGTATCGTCGGAGTCAAGGCCTGCGATCTCGCCGGATTCAAGGTTCAGGATTCCGTCTTTATCAACAACGATTATCTCGACCCCTTTTACAAAAATGAGCGTGAAAACAACCTTATTATTTCTTCGGATTGCACCTGCGCCATCGATACATGTTTTTGCCTCGCACTCGGGATAAAGCCGTACCCCATTGAAAATTTCGATATAAATCTCACCCCCCTGGAAAACGGATATCTGGTTGAAGTCGGATCGGAGGCGGGGATCAAAATCGTGGAGATACATTCACAACTTTTTACCGAGCCAAACGAATCCCAAAAAAATGAACGGGATACTATCCGCGAGCACACCAAAGATGCGGTGGAGAAGAACATACGCAATTACACGATTCCACTTAAGGACAAGTTCGAAGGGATTATCGAAAAGAATTACGAATCCGATATCTGGCAGGACGAAGCCTCGACATGCGTCGAATGCGGCGCCTGCAACGCGATCTGCCCGACCTGTCATTGTTTCCTGCTCTATGACCAGAAAGACGAAAAGAAGATGGAACGCCTGCGAATATGGGATTCATGCATGATCAAGGATTTCGCACGCGTGGCCGGAGGGGCTAATCCGAGAGAAAAATTATGGATGCGATTAAGAAACAGATTCGAGAAAAAATTCGATTTCTTCCCGAAAATCGCGGATATTTATGCATGCACGGGCTGCGGACGGTGCGTATCTGCCTGCCCGGCAAAAATCGATATACGAAATGTTCTAAAAAGGCTGGTCCATAATGTATACAAGTAAAAATCCGTATCGCCCCGTCAAGACAATAGTCCTCGATGTGATTACCGAAACCCCGACGATTAAAACATTTGTCCTGCAACCGGAAACACCGATTTCATTTGAAACGGGACAGTTTATCGAGTTTTCGGTACCGGGATGCGGGGAAGCCCCGTTCACGCCGTCATCCCGGCCCTCCGTCAGCGACACCCTGGAAGTTACGATTATGCGCGTCGGCAAGGTAACGACAAGGATACACGAACTCAAAAAAAACGATATCGTCGGTCTGCGCGGACCGTTCGGTTCCCGCTATCCGGTCGAGCTTTTCAAGGACAAGGAAGTGCTGGTTATCGGCGGCGGTTGCGGTTTCGCGCCGGTGAGAAGCCTTATGTACAAACTTTTCGAGATAAGGGGGGATCTCAAAAAACTCGTTTTTCGCGGTGGATGCAGAAACCCGAAGGAATTCCTCTACAGGGACGAACTCGAATCGTGGACAAATAAAAACGATCTCAATATACGCCTCACGGTCGACAAGTCTGACGGGGATACGGTATGGAAACACGATGTCGGCCTCGTCACAACGATCCTGGGCGATGTCGGCATGGACGTGAAAAACGGTTTCGCCGTCGTGTGCGGTCCCCCCATCATGATGAAATTCACGACCGGCACCCTTTTAGACATGGGATTCAGGGAAGATAATATTTTTCTCTCGATGGAAAAGAATATGTCTTGCGGTATCGGGAAATGCGGTCATTGCAGGATAGGTACCTATTATGCCTGCAAGGACGGACCGGTCTTCAGGTACGATGCGATTAAAAAATTTCCGAATATATGGGATTAGAAAACGGGAGATGCTATGAAGACAAGTGCGGAACAGCTTTATCATTCGGCCCTTAACATTGAACCGGAAAAAACCGGTGAAAAGCGGTTGTATATCGACCTCGACATTTGCGGGTCAGGAACCTGCGACAGTTGCGAAATTCAATGCAGCTATTTCTATCATCCCCACAACACGGGCATACCCTCTGTTGCGGAACTAGCAACATATGCGCTTGTCTGCCGAAAGTGTGAAGAACCTCACTGTGTCGCCGCCTGCCCGACTGATGCGCTTGAGCAGCAGAAAACAAAGGGAAAGCTCCTCGTCCGGCATACGAGCCGGTGTATAAGCTGTAAATCATGCTCGCACGCCTGTCCGTACGGGACGATCTATCCCGAACACGTCCCTTTTCTCGTTCATACCTGTGATTTCTGTATCGGCCGCCGCGATAAAAAGGACGAACCGCTTTGCATAACGACGTGCCCGCATGGCGCTCTCGCAATAAAAAGCGGCGATACTGAACCGGATGATCATACGTTTTTCGTCGGTGACAACCTGATCGTTCATTCCACACACTGGAACCGGGAAAAAGCGTAATGGACTGCATGTTTGTCCAATATAATTTTTTTGATACATGGATAGGAATATATGTCGATTAAAACACGAGCCTTATTAAAATCTCCCTGGGTGTTTCATCTTTCAACAGGGAGCTGCAACAACTGCGATATCGAAATCCTCGACTGCCTCACACCCAGGTTCGATATCGAACGGTTCGGCATTAAACTGGTCGGAAGTATCCGGCACGCCGACGTCATTCTCGTCACCGGGTCCTGTAACCGCAAATCGACGGAACGAATGCTCCGGTTACTGGATCAAGTACCGAAACCCTTTTTTATTGTGGGTGTCGGTGAATGTACCATGTCGCGCGGCATGTTCATACACAGTTATAATTGCCCCCGTCCCCTTGACAGTATTGTTCCGGTTCATGCGTTTATTCCCGGATGTCCCCCGAAACCGGAAGCGATTATTTCCGGCGTGGTTAAACTCATACAAAAGATAAAGGCAGGAACATGACCAGAGAAGAAATATTATCTGATATAAAAACACGCTTTCAAAACGATATTATCGATGATTTCGACAAGTCCCCGGCGCGTGTCTATATCGAAGTGCAGCCCCGATCGATTGTCCCCATCTCCCGTTATATTTTCAAGGAACTCGGGGCGAGATTCAATATCGCATCGGGCCTCGACACGGCCGAAAACATCGAAATCCTCTATCATTTTACCTTCGAGCCCATCAATCTCCTTCTTTCTGTGAGGGTAAAACTCGATAAAAACTCGCCGGAGATCGATTCGCTTTCAGGCGAATTTCATGCCGCAAACTGGATAGAACGGGAAATGCATGAGTTGCTCGGTATACAGTTCAAGGGACATCCGAATCTCAAACGCCTGCTTCTTTCAGACGCATGGCCGGAGGGGGTTTTCCCGCTCAGACAGGACTACAGTGAATGGGACAAAAAGGCGGTCAGAGACAGGGGGGTGAAATGAAAAAGACGACGATAATCCCGATCGGTCCGTACCATCCTCTTCAGGAAGAACCGGAGTTTTTTCGATTGAAAGTGGACGGTGAAAAAGTAATCGATCTCGAAGTTGAAATCGGATACAACCACCGCGGCATCGAAAAGCTTTCGGAACGAAAAACATTCGATCAATCGACTTTTGTTATCGAACGTATCTGCGGTATATGTTCCACGAGCCATCCCTTTGCCTATACCCGCGCCGTCGAGGATATATTCCCCATGGAAGTACCTCCCCGCGCGAAATATATCCGTACGATTATTGGTGAAGGTGAACGAATTCACTCACACCTGCTCTGGCTCGGTCTCGCCGGTCACTTTCTCGGCTACAATACGGTTTACATGTGGGTGTGGAAATTAAGGGAAGAAATTAACGACATTATGGAGATATTATCCGGGAACAGACAGAGTTACGCGATGTTCAAACCGGGGGGTGTGCGGCGGGATATCAAGGCTGAAGATTTTCCGGCAGTACTAAAAAAACTCGAGTCCATCGTCCCGACGTTGACAATGCTTAAAAAGGCCGTCGAATCCGATCCCGTTCTCCACGCGCGGACCAAGGGTGTCGGTATCCTGACTTATGAGGACGCAATCAGTTACTCGGCGCTCGGGCCGACATCGCGTGCGTCCGGGGTCGCCAGGGACGTCAGAAAGGATACGAAAATAGGGGCCTATGCAGACGCTGACTGGAATATGATCATCACGAAAAACGGTGACGTCTTCGATAAGGTCGTTGTCAGAATACTCGAGATGTTCGAATCGATCAAGATAATGAAATTCTGTCTCAAAAATATTCCCGACGGTGATATCGACGCAGATATCACAAGCGTTCCTCCCGGTGAAGGTATCGGAACCTATGAGGCGCCGCGCGGAGAAACCTTTCATTACGTCCGCAGCGACGGCACCAATTCGCCTGTCCGCCACAAGGTAAGGGCGCCGACTTTTATGAACCTCCCCACCTGTCATTCAACGGTTATCGGACAGACGGTTGCCGATGCATCGATAATTCTTGCCGCGATCGATCCATGCTATTGCTGTACCGAGCGAATGGCGGTCGTCGATCCGGACGGGAATGCCGTTATTTCAGGAAGAGAACTCGTCGAGATGTCGAGAAAGAAAAGTGCTTTTATCAAGGAACAGATGGGAATCGAAAAACTTCCCCTTGATAATATAGAATCATTATAGGTAAGAAGGAGCCATGGGAATACCAAAAGTCAGAGAACTTATCGAGGCAATCAAGGCGTTGACGGTCGGACTGGTCAGACCATATACCACCGGATTTCCGAAGAAACCCCACGTACCGTATAAAAACTTCAGGGGACAGCCGAAATTCAACGAAGATAAATGTGTTGGCTGTCTCGCCTGCGAGCAAGTGTGTCCCGTTCAGGCAATCGCGCATGAGGACAATACGGGCGCCGATCCCCCGATGCGGACGATCATCCA
Source organism: Spirochaetales bacterium (assembly GCA_016930085.1). Taxonomy (NCBI): domain Bacteria; kingdom Pseudomonadati; phylum Spirochaetota; class Spirochaetia; order Spirochaetales; species Spirochaetales bacterium. Next base: position 103,659 of record JAFGHO010000057.1, on the reverse strand, counting down.
TTACACGGACACCTGTATTTTCTGCGGCGAATGCGAAGCACACTGCATCGCCGACAAAGAAGGAATCAAACTGTCAAAGGACTTCGACCTTGCCTTTTTTGACAGGAAAAAGGCTTATGAAACGATCGACCGTGAACTTCAGCTGTGTGAAATCTGCGGGGAGCCGGTCGCATGCAAGGCGCACCTCAACTGGATCGCCGATAAAATAGGCGAACTCGCCTACTCGAGCCCCACAATATATCAATCGCGGTTAAAGCGTCTTGGCGTCATCGACGACAATCTCGTTTCCGCAATAAAGGACGATGGAAGGTCCGACAGGGTAAAAATACTCTGTGCCCGATGCAGGAGAAAAACGACGCTGACAACAGAAGAGACGGGGTGACGGAATAGATTTCTTTTTTTGTGTAAAAAAATCCGACGGTGAGTAAACCGAAAGACCCTTGTCTTCAATAACCTTGAATATGCCGCCTGCGTAAAATCGCTGCAAAATCATTCTCGTTTAAATTGGGCAAAAAAAGTGCGTCGATGTAATTTGACTGAAAATCCTTGTGCAGATTCAATTCGATTACATTGGGAAGGTCCGAAAGTGCGGTCATTGCATCGAGTGCATCTGATTCGACAAGAGCGCAATACGCGCCGCCGAGAGAGCCGTTGCCGATAAACTCGATACGTTCCGGAGGGATATCCGGGATCAATCCCATTACCATCGCATTTTCGATATCGAGATGTCCGGCAAACCCTCCCGCAAGGATAAGCTTACGTATGTCGTCGAAACCTTTCTTCCTTATCGCCAACAGTGTTTTCAACCCGGCATAAACGGCCGCTTTTGCCTGTAATATCGCCGCTATATCGGATTCGAGAACCAAAACCGGTTCATCCAGCCCCGATTCGTTTTCGGGTGTAATGATACATGCGGTAATTTTACTGCCGTCTTTCTCAACCGTATGGTACAGATGAAGCGATTTCAGCAATTCAGAATTGTATTTTCCGGAGGTTTCAATCAATCCGATACCGAAACCGGAGGCGATAAAATCGATATACCCGGTCCCGCATATTCCCGTCGCCTTCTCACCCCCGATCGTCCGGTATGTTATATTGTGACCATCGTCAAAAGCAATCTTCTCCACGGCGCCCCTGCTTGCCCGGCACCCGTGATACAGCCCGTAGCCTTCGAACGCGGGACCCGCGGCCGTTGAACAGGCCGAAAGACGACCTTTCTCGCACAACACGATCTCGCCGTTCGTTCCGATATCGATCAGAACTGCGGGCCCTTTTCCCTTATGCAACTTCGACACATACATATCCGCCGCGATATCCCCGCCGATATACGCCGAGACGGCTGGAAGGATATCGACCAGGCCCGTGCCGTGTATTCCGATACCGATTTCTTTTGCCCGAAAGACACCCGTGTTCCGCATGACGGGCGTAAACGGTGCTTTCCCGATATTGGACGGATTCAGGGCCAAAAACAGATGCATCATGACGGTATTGCCCGATACGGCAACACGGTTTATCCGATCAGGGGCGATGCCCGCATTCGAACATAATTCATCGATAATCGGATTGACCGTTTCCCGGACAATGAGTTTCTGTAAGGTGTTGATGTCTTCCCTTTTTTTGCAGTAGGATATTCTCGAAACGACATCGCCTGAAATACGGGTTTGCGCGTTATAGCGTGAAGCACGTGATTTGATTTTTCCATTTAAAAGATCGACGAGGATACCGACGACGGTCGTCGTTCCGATATCCAGGGCACAGGCGAAATTATCACGTGCCGTATCGCCCGCTTCGATACGGATCATGTGCGGGCCATCCCGCGACGTGCCCATTGTTACGGTAACGATATTCTCGCCTTCTGCCGTAAGGTCGGATAACGTCTGAAGCACCTCAAGCGGGACGGCGATCTCCTTTAACGATGTCCGCCTGTATACTTCGTCCAGAAGCCGTTTCCCATCCGAACGTTGTTTCCCGGATGCGGAATCGCTAAAGGCAAGACAATATTTTTTAGTCGGAGGATCATGGTGATACCGGTTCAGAAAAAACTCCTCAACGATCCGTCCCGCTATCCCAGAAATCGAGTTTTGCGGAATCGATACAACGGCCTCATTACCGATCACTCTTGTCCGGCATGCGAGTGTGTTGATTCCTTTTTTTCCGGATACAACTATTTCTTCACCTGTTCCCAGCCTGAAATGTCCTTTTTCCAGAACGCACCGGCATTTCCCGCATTTACCGGTTCCCCCGCAATCGGATTTTAGATATATACGCGCACTTTCGGCTAATTCCAGTATTGTTTTGTCAGGATCGTTTGATATGATAACATCATTCTCTCCAGTATTAAATATAATCGACATCGGTATACCGCCTGCAGTTATTATTTTAAAAAGTATTGGTTTTCCGCTTATAAGCCGGTCCCGGCTTCCCGTGCGACATCCCTATTGTTTTTAAAACAAGCATTGCTGGGACCCCTAACGTATTATAATATATCGCGTTTTTACAGCCATGCCCGACACCAAATCTTACAACGTTACGTTTCCCCTCATATTCATTTTCCATCTTTCCGTTATTCGGCGTAATCAGTAAATATAGTAGACACCTATTACCCGCAAATCATTCAGGCATTTCATTTCAATCAATAACGATATGTCAGCCGTTTATTCCGGCAAAATCGGGTTAAACTTATTTATTTGCACCAATTCGCCTTTTTCGAATTTTACAACCTCCTCCCTGATCGAATTTCCAACTCCAAAATATACCCGGATATTGACATCGTCAAGACGCTTTTTTGATTGCTTCGTTATTGTTTTTGTGATAACAACATCGACATTTTTCTTTAACAGTAATTGTACGGGATCATCCCCTCTATTATTTTTGACCGCATCGAATCCCCTCCCGCCATCGATAAAAAAAGTGAAATATCCGCATCGTTCGAAATCCGTATCCATTTCGGATAACGGACTCGGACCTTTTGCCGTTACACATATTTTCATGCCTTTATTCCTTTACCTGTTTCCAATAAATCATGATGATGTCAGTATCGAAATAATAAATACAAGTCAGGATCACTACTCTCTCATCTCCCTGTATTCTATAAAAATAAACTCAATAATTTTTCATCTCTCAAGACACACTTTCCCTGCAATTTCACACATTTTAAATACATAGGACGTTATCGATCTTGTTTTTATCAAATCCCTTGATTTGTACGCCTTTGAGAAAAATTACGGGAACTCCTGAATGAGAACCAACCCTTCTCGCAAACTCCTGCATGCTTCTTTCATCCCTCGTTATGTCGATTTCTTTTACATTGATACCGAGTTTTCTTAAATAATCTTTTGCCTGTCGGCAATATCCGCAGCTTGGTGTTGTGTATAAATCCGCCGTCATGATTACGTCCTCCTTATCTATTGCTCTCCTTTTGAGAGAATTTGTTAGCGAGTATTTCTGTTATCTGTTTTTTGTTCTGAATACTGGTAATCGCGGCCACAACTTTTCCGTGCTTATAATTGACGGTAAAAGGCAGCCCCATGAAAGTCGCACACACAGGTAAATCCCTGATAGCCCACGCCGCTTCAATATCGAAATCCATGTCAAAAAAAGCGACATGGGAATAGTCCGATTCTAATGTTTCCAGAATCTGGTACACGGGAATACACATCGGCCCCATCCTTCCGCAACATATGACCGCATTTTCATTCTCTTTCAAGGAATTTTCTGTTTCTTCATTCGTTTCCAAATGAAGCAACTTTGTTAATAACATTATCACCTCCTAAAATAATTGTTACTGTATTTGATATCGTTATTTACGGCGGAATAGTAATATATTCACACTCCGTTTTCGGGAAAACCAATAATATATTACATCTCATACATATTCATTCCCCCTCATCCGCGAAATATATTTTTCACATGATAACGCGGCGGTTACGCCATCGCCCACAGCAGTCGCTATCTGCCGGTAGGTATTTGAACGTAAATCTCCCGCCGCGAATATTCCAGACACATTTGTATTCATCTTGCCGTCAGTGATTATCCACCCCGTATCATCTGTTTTTACGATCCTTCTTACGTATTCCGTATTCGGAGTGAAACCGACAAATATGAAGACTCCATCGCAATTGAAATCCGTTACGCTATCTTTCTTCAAATTTTTTAGTTTTATGTTTTCAACGGTATCCGTCCCTTCGATTTCTTGCACGATAGAATCCCAGATAAATTCAATTTTGTCGTTTTTGAATGCCTGTTCTTGTAGAAATTGTTCGGCGCGAAGCCTGTTCCTTCTATGAACAACGTTCACCTTTGAAGCATACCGTGTTAAAAAAAGAGCTTCCTGGATTGAGGTGTCTCCGCCACCGACGACCGCCACCGTTTTGTTTCTAAAGAAAGCCCCATCGCACACAGCGCAATATGATACTCCCTTTCCACGCAATTCTTTTTCTCCCTTTACCCCGAGCATTTTTGCTTTTGCACCCGATGCGGCGATAATGCTGTACGCTGTATAACTGGCTTTGTTTTGCGTTACTACACGCCACTTTCTATCTGTAGCATTGATACACTCGATATACTCAACAAATCCTTCCTTTATTTCGAGACCAAAATAACGGGCCTGTTTTTTAAGGTTTTCAATTAATTCATACCCCTTTATATTCCCCGGAAATCCAGGATAATTCTCTATGAGATCAGTCAACATCAATTGCGATAAAACTGTACAGCTTTCAATTAATAAGGTCTTTAGCATAGCCCTTGTCGCGTATATCCCCGCGCTATATCCCGCCGGCCCTCCACCGATAATTATTACTTCATAATTGTTGTCCGACATTCTCTACGCCATCTCCTTTTTCATCAATGCTTATATTTTCAGATACTCTGAAAACTCAATTTTTACAACCTTGTTTATTCATAAAAAATCAAACTCGTTAGTTACCATCATCGTTATCCTGCGCCGATACGCATTTTCTTGCACCCAATATAACGGTACCCAATCTGATCATTGTACTGCCTTCCTCGATCGCGATTTTATATGAGTTTGACATACCCATCGACAACGTTTTCATGGAGACTCGAGGAAGTCCTAGTAATCGTATTCTTTCCATTATTTCTTTCGCTTTTCTGAAATACGGCCTGATTGCTTCCGGATCACCGGATCGCGGGCCCATTGTCATCAAACCATCCAATCGCAGATACGGCAAATTCGAAATTGCTCTGACCAAATCTTCTATGATACAATATTCGGGTTTTACACCGAACTTGGTAAACTCACTGCCTATATTTATCTCGATATAAACTGAAACGTGCTCTTTCCCTGCTGCTTTCACCCGTTTATTAATCGCGTTTGCCGTTTCAATCGAATCAACGGTCTGAATGACATCGAAAATCGACAGTGCCTTATTTATTTTATTTGTCTGCAAAGCTCCTATCATATGCCACGTTATTCCTTTTGCTTCTTCTCCCAACTGTGAATAAAGGGATTGTGCTTCCTGAACATAATTTTGTCCGATATCGGTCACCCCTGCGGATACCGCTTCAAGGATTTCTTCTCTCGTTGCCGTCTTCGCCGCCAATACGATTGTCACGTTATTATCAATTTCATCCCTCAATCTTTTATAATTCTCTATGATACCCATTCATTGCGCCCTCCGCTGTTTTCTTCGTCACGATAAACGCATATAAATATGCCGCCATGTTTGGAGAACATCCTTTGCTGACGACATCGCACTAAACATTCAATTTGTCCTCTACCGCTTTTATCTTTCCCAGCATCGTAACCCGCTTATCTCTTCTTTCGTCGATTTTTATTGTTGTTACCACTCTCGTGACCTCATCGTTAAAAACCGAATCATGCATTCTCGCAGCTATCTCAAAAATCTTTGCCAAAGATTCCGCCTCCACGACTGTCCCCATCGGATTCAATGTGTAACTAATCCCTTTTTCATGTTCCAATACTTTCAATGTCCCGGCGACATATCGGCTGACAGATGCATCCTTTGTTCCGACGGGAACAATACTGATTTCCATAATCGCCATCGTTATCTCCTCTCCGGCATATAAATATTTTTTAACATAAATAATGCAATGCACGCAAAACCGCAACACCATGACCTTCAATTGCAAAAAAACAGAAAACACCCTGACGGGCTATCGGAACAGGAAACGCCGGCTTTAAGAAACATTCAACTCAATCCATTCTTTATTGCTTCAAGTTTTTCGATAGACATCTGATTTATTTTGTTTTCAATAGTAAATGCCCGTAAATATTTGTCAATATAAACGATCTGTTCTTTTCTGGTTTTACATTTTTTAAGCAGACGTTGCGCGATTTCGATATTGTCATCAACCCTTTCAGGTATCTTTTCACTATCGTGTTTTACCGCTTTGGCGGGACAAATATCATGACATTCACCGCAGCGTATACATTCATTCATATTTATCTCCGCTGCATCGTCCCCTGTGATTGAAATAGCGTTAACCGGACAATTCCCCACGCATATTCCACACATCTCGCACAATACCTTGTCAATCCATGGCATAATGATTCCTCCTTAATTTTTTTAGTAATTAGTTGTATGAACAATAAACCCGCAGCAACAGATGATTGACGCCGGCGTTTCTTTTCTTCAAAATGTGTAACGCTAAAAATCATGCGGCACTCCCCTGATATGAAGCATAAGATGCTCTCCGTCGCCATCGAGTCCGTCAATCCATCCGTAATTGGCATCTTCCTTTGAATCTAGTTCGCGTATATACGGCTTGATATCCAGCAACGGTGTGTCATTAAAAACATCAATCCCGGAAATATAAATTTCGTTATCGACAATACGTTTCAACCGGACGACACTGATGCCGACAGGGTTCGGACGATTCGGCGCTCTACTCGCGAAAATACCGACACTCATTCCGTTTGTCCATGGGGGAATTACACTCATCAGCGGTCTCGATGTCAGATGGTCTATATAATAAATAACATAAATATAGGCGAATTTTTCCAGATCGCGGAGCCCCTGTTTATATTCGGGATCGACAATAATCCGAAACTCTCCCGCATCATCATCGAAAGGCTGATAAGGTGCTTTATCCGTATAAGGTGTTTTGATCAATCCTATTTTTTCGAAACAAATACGTCGTTTCACCAATCATCCTAATCTATTGTTTTCGCATCCATGTTGAACACAATACATCGCAGGCAATCTCGGACTGGAATAATTATTGAAAGCCCCCGCCGCCTCTTCCTCTTCCTCTCCCTCTTGCTTTTCCTGCGCGTTTTCCTTTTCCCAATCCCTTGCCGCGTCCCATTCTTTTGCCAATTCCCATAGCGTCGCCTGAAATAAATCCCGGAACAAAAATTCCACGATTAGTATTTTGATTCGTATCTCTTTCCAACTGTGACGTCGAATGAATTGCTTCCTGTGGACAAACGTGATAACATCTTCCGCATTCGGTACATATATCGACAGCGATGAATGCTTTGTTATTTTCCACATTAATGGCACCCTTCGGACATACATTGATACAAGTCCCGCATCCCGTGCATTCTTCTTTATTTACATAATACATGATCACCTCCAGATTCCAATGGTATTTACCCGCTCGATTTTTATCACTAAACTATCTCGCCATAGTTAGTGTTATTGATAATGGTTTTCATTATCACTTTAATAATGTAAAGGTTATTTACAATTATGTCAACGACTGAAAATAAATAACGCGGTTTCATTAATAAAAATCCGTCAGTCCGGCTATAAAAACATCGACATCAATTAGGAAATATGTAATGTCACGATTTTTCCCGGATTTTCGTATAAACTGAAATGATTCCTAAAAACTATGCCATGAGAAAACCACATAATAAATCGGCCGGTTTTTTCACATAATTCACACAGTTATCAGCTTTTCATAAGTACTATGCAAGTAACCTGATGAGGATTTCATAGAGTTCATCGAGTGCGGATTGTACAGGTGCACTCAACCCTTCCCCCAGGGTGACACGTTCGGGCTGAATACCGATAAGGATTATATTCGTAACGCCTTCTTGATGAAGCATGTCGAAGAAAAAATGCAGCGACATACCGTGTGTCGAAACGTGGGTTACCGGAAAATTCGGCCTCTCGAATACCCGGATCGTTCCCGGGGAGGCCCCGAAATCCACGGCATCGATAATGAGAAGCGTATCCGGCTTCTTTTTCACGATCGTGCCCAGATAGTTTTCTATACTTACACCCGCATCGAGACAATCGATCCGGCCGCCGGTTGAAAGTTGCTGCGCTAAAAGACTCCCTGCTCCGTCATCCCCCTTCAGACAATTTCCGATACCGACAACGAGTGCATTCCCTTTAATAAACGATTTGATACTTTTTCCAATCGCGGTCATTTTATATACGTACCCATATGTTTCTGACGCGATAACATGCTTTCGTGGTATTCCTTCGACATGTTTACGACAACGGACCCGCTTCTTCCGCTTCCCCTTATCCTGGTTACGTTTTCATCGCGTTCAGGAGGATTTCTTCGTATCCTCTTCGTAGACATCGATGACACTTTTTTTCCAGAGTCTGACACCTGAAATATGGGCGCCCTTTGAAATGGCGTGGGCGGCAGTCGGTGAGGTGATGAGGATAAAAATGAGACAGAGTATCGCTTTGATCCCTGTTGCCGAAAATCCCAGGAAGGCCATGACCCCGATCAGGATAAAAATTGTCCCGAATGTGACACATTTCGTTCCCGCCTGGAGTCTGTTATAGATATCGGGAAATCTTATAAGCCCCACACACCCGAAAAAATTAAAAACCAATCCGACAATAAGGCATATATGTCCTATCAGCTCATTCATCGAATCCCCTCCCTTCGAGGTATTTTGCCAGGGCAATCGTCCCGATAAAACTCAGCAATCCCCATGCAATGGCGATATTGATATAAAAATCCTGTTTTGTGATGACGGCCAGCAACGCACAGAATCCGACTATGACAATACCCAAAATATCGATAGCCACTGTCCGGTCGGGGGCCGTCGGACCCAACAAAATCCTTATCAGGCAGAGAAAACAACAGCCACCCAGAACGGCAAAGTATATCACATAGATCGCATTCATCTGTTACTCCCTTTTTTATTCAAATATTTTTACGAGAATTTTCTCGAACCGGCCGACGATTTCTTGTGTCGCTTCTACCGTTTTTGTTTCCTTTATATTGATGCAATGCACATAGATGACACCGTCCGAGTTTATATCCACGGTGAGTGTGCCGGGGGTAAGCGTTATCGAGTTTGCCAGCGCCGTTTTTCCGGTATCGGTAGTGAGTTTCGTCTTCACCTTGACAATACCGGGATTGATCGGCATGGCCGGATGAACGACCCGGTAGAGAACATCGAAGTTCGCGAGCAGCATGTAATAAAAAAGAACCGGAATATAGGCAAGCGCCCAGAAATATCGCAGGAGAACAAATCGTTTGTGCTTATGCTTCCTGAATACTTCTCCCAGAATTATAGTCGCAAGAAGCGAGACGATACAACCCGCGATCAACATCTGCCAATCCAAAGTCCGTGTGGTGAAATCAAACGGCCAGGTCAATAGATACCAGATGATAAATGAAAATATAAATAATGCCAGCTTACGCATGCATCCTCCTTCTATTTCTTTTTTACGGAATATATCCCGCAACAACATTTTCCGCGTACTTCAGACCGCCCGCCAGCGCATCTACCGCCGGATCGAGCAGGACTTCACGCAACTGGGGAACAAGCAGGATCCCCATCCCGATGCAAAAAACGGCAAGAAAAACCATCGCGATGCCCATTGCCGCCGGTGATTCCTTTATCTGCCGGAATGTATCTTTTAGCATTCCGAGAAATGTATAGCGAAGCACCTTGAGAAAAGAAACCAGCGTGACGAAACTGACAAGAAGGGCGAAAAAGGTCAACACAAGAAACACCGGATTATAGAGTGCGGCCATAATTGTCGCGATCACGATCACGAGTTTGCTGAAGAACCCGTTGAACGGCGGGACACCGGCTATCGAAAGCGAAGCGACGGTCGTTGCAAACCGGGTCACCGGCATTTTTTCCTTCAGTCCCCCCATTTCTTTCAACTGACGGGTACCGGTCGCGTATTGAACCGATCCCGAGCAGAGAAAAAGCAGCGATTTGAAGACGGCGTGATTGGCAAGGTGAAAGATACCGCCGAGTAATGCAAAACCGGAAACGAGTACCGGACCTCCTTCTGCGATCATATACGCGCCGAGACCGATCCCGAGTACCACATACCCCATCTGGCTGATACTGTGGTATGCCAGAAGCCGTTTGAAATCCCATTGGCCGACCGCGAGAAACACACCGATCGTCATCGAAAGAACGCCGAGAATCATCAATACGATTCCAAAAAATGGTGATACTCCGATTACGTTGAAAAACACCCTCGTCAATGCATAGATACCGAGCGCTTTGATGAGAACTCCGGAGAGCATTGCCGATATGGGCGCGGGTGCCGACGGGTGCGCGTCCGGCAGCCACGGATGAAAGGGAACCAGTGCCGCCTTAATCCCGAATCCGACGATAAACAAAGCCGCGATGAACATAGTCAGCAGATTACCCGGTATACCGGACAAGGCCGTCGATATCGCCGCCATATTGAGAGAACCCGCGATCCCGTAGAGAAAAGCTACGGCGAGTAAAATAAGCGTCGAACCGATGCTTCCCAACACCAGGTATTTGAACGATGCTTCGAGTTCTTCCTGTTCGCAGCCGAAAGCGACAAGGGCATACGAAGCTATCGATGCGATTTCAAGAAAGACAAAAAGGTTGAACATATCGCCGGTCAAAACGACACCGTTCATTCCGGCGACCATAAGCAGAAACAGCGAATAATATTTGTACTTGGCGCTGTATTGGGTCATGTATGATATCGAAAATATGGTGGCGGCAAAACTGACAAGGTTGATGATAATAAGCATAAGGGTGGAAAAACCGTCGATAACAAAATTGATGCCGATCCCCAACGGCCATCCCCCGACGTTATACGTACCGCCCGTCCCGGTTACCGGAAGCATGATCGCGCACACGAGCAGTCCGCCCGTTGCGAAGATGCCGAAGATATCCGAAAGTCTTTTAAACTTCCAGCTCACGAGGATTGTCAGGAACGCGCCGCCCAATGGAATGATGACAAAGAGAGGTATCAATTCTTTCATCCTTTTAATCTCCTGATCTCCATGATGTCAAAGGTGCCGTATCGCTGATACAGCCTTATGCAAATCGCGATAGCCATGGCGGTGACGCCCAGACCGATAACGATTGAGGTGAGGACAAGGGCCTGGGGAAGCGGATCAACGGCTCTTTCGAGAAAATCGATGATTCCCCGGGTCCTGATCGGGGCTATCCCGTCTTTTCTGTAACCGAGCATGACAAGAAAGAGATTGACGCTGTATTCCATAAGGGTGAGTCCGATCACGATCTTGATTATATTTTTCTTTGTTAACGCACAATAGAGGCCTATAACAAAAACAGCAAAACAAAGGGTAAAAACCATCCGATCTATTCCTCCTCCATATCCTGTATATATTCCTTCCGGCCGTTTGTCTCCCTGATGCGTAACACGGATAGAATCAGAAAGACACTGAAGAGTGATCCGGCGACCTTGAAACAAATGGCGATATTGTTGATCGGGATCGTTCCGGCACTCAGCAATTCGAACTCGCCGCCCGGGAACATCTTTTGAATAAAATTGTCAAAGAAAATACCGCCGAAGAAAAAACCCAGAATACCGACTGTCAGAAATACGAGCGCTCCGCCCGAATCGAATATCTGTGAAAGCTTCTTCGGCGATCGTTTGAACGCCTCGTCTTTACCGTATGCCAGTACGATGAGAATATAGAGAAAGACGATAATGACCCCACCGGCAAATCCCCCGCCCGGGGTAAGGTGGCCGGTAATGGTAATATAGACGCCGAAAAGCAGAATGAATACTTTCACCCAGCGAGCGATTGTTTTTACGATAAGTGACATCCCTTTCATTTTTTTTCTTCCTCTTTTCTTTTTGCCCGCCCCCGCAATATGGCAAGGGCCCCGATAATCGCGGTAAACAGGACCGTCGCCTCACCGAGCGTGTCATAGGCCCGATAATCGAGGATTACCGAACTGACAATATTCATGGCGCCGGTTTCCGCACCTCCGTTTTCGATATATGTCTTTGAAGCCGAGCGCGCGACGGTATCGAATACCGGCTTGCCGAACTCATTCAGATTATTGAACGCGAACCATGCGAAAACAATAAAACCGATCATCACGCAGACAATACCGATCAGAGCCGGCCAGCTGATATGATCCGCAGTCGTCTTTACATCCCGGCCGATTGTTGCACGGATGAGGAGGATGAGGAGGATGACTTCGACCGGAATCTGGATAATCGCCAGGTCCGGGGCGCCGAGAAAAAGAAACGCGATCGAAAGTCCGAACCCCACCACACCCAGCGAAATCACGGCGGACAGAAGGTTTTTCGTTTCCACGGCGATCAACGCACCGCAAACGATGAATATCATAATGACAAGTATAAATAATTCGATAAGTCCCATACTCCACCTCTCTCCTTATCCCATAAAATACGTCAAAATCAAGGTGACAATCAAAACAACTAATCCCACAACCGTCCATGACAGATAAAAGGGCAATTTCCCGTTGTGCAGTTTTTTCAATACAAATGTGATCCCGTCACCCACTTTTCCGAATAATTCGTAGGGATCGAACCACCCTTTTTCCTGCACGTTATAAAGTGATTTCAGCCCCTTCATATTCCTGATCGTATTATAAAAATCTGTACCGGGTACCCTGATTTCTTCATTGGACAGTATCTCTCCGCCGTAATAGGTCTCTACGGTCCGGGAATGTTTCTTTGCCCTCCCCACCGCGTAAATGAGAATACCGACAAGAATACCCAGCAGGAGAAATCCCGTTGCGACCGGCGCGTCCCAGAATCCCGTCTGTGAAAGTGAACCGACACCGAGGGTTTCCAGGGACGGGGTGATAAATTGATTCACGGGAAGAAAATAGACGACGCCAAAGACAATACAGAAAATCGAAAGGACCACGGAGGGAATCAACATACCTGCGTTTATTTCCTTTTTCACCGTTTCGGTCACTTTTGATTTTCTTCCTAAAAATATCGAATAAATCACTTTGATAAATGAAGCGAGGGTGAGACCGCTCCCGAACATCGCAATCATCAGGAATATATATGAGAACCGGCCTGCCGGCGAGGCGATGACACCCTGGTAAAGCATCCATTTCGATGCGAATCCATTAAGCGGCGGTACCCCGGAAATTGAAAGCGCGGCGATAATAGAGCAGGCAAACGTCACCGGCATCACCTTTGCAAGTCCGCCCAGCTCACCGAGATCGTTAGTTCCGGTTTTCTTTTCAACAGCGCCGCCGCAGAGAAAAAGGGAACTTTTGTAAAGCGAATTGTTGAGCATATGGAAGATACCGCCCGCGATTCCTATCGGGGTCATTGTGCCGATGCCTAAAACCATATATCCGACCTGACTGATCGCATGATAGGAAAGGAGTTTCGGAAGTTCGTGCTGAACGAGGGCGAGCATAACGGCCACAATAATGGTAACCGCCCCGATCGACATCAGCATGATCTGGAGGGGAACGATAAAGGTAATTTCAAACAGCTTTTGTGTGATCAAGAGAAGCAGATAAATACCGAGAAGTTTGTCAATTGATGCGGGAAGAAGCGCCATTACCGATGCAGGACTTCCTTTGCTTGCGGATGGAATCCATGTGTGAAGGGGCATCGACCCCGCTTTTGTCAATGCGCCCGTAAGCACGAGAAAAAACGCGAGATAGCTCAACGGGGTGTTGAGGAGAACGGTGATGTCACTCATGGTAAATGTTTTGGTGATATACCAGATAACGCCGATCCCGGCGAAAAGGCAGGCATCTGAAGCGCCGATCATGACCATTGTCTTTGTCGCCCCCTCGCGCGATACGTCTGTTCCGGTCGAAACGAGGAAATACAGCGAGATTGAAACGACTTCCCAGAATATGAGAAAAAACAGAAAGTGATCCGATACGAGAATTCCGCAACCCGCACCCACGGTGACAAGAAGAAAGGAATAATATTCCTTACGGCGCTCTTTTCCCGCCATATATGAAAATGAATATATGGCGACGAGCAACCCGAAACCCGTAAGGAAAATAAGCAGAAACGAATTGAAAGGATTCAGGGTAAATCTCAGACTGAAATCGAATGATTCAAGTGAAACAAGCGTAAGTATATACGAGAGATTTTTCTGAAAAAAGAGGGGAAATGTTACCGCAAAAGCTGCCGCCGTAACAATGAACGAAACGATTTCTCTCAAAAACCTTATTTTGCCGGGCAACAGAAATAACAGTACGCCGACGCCGATCGGTGCAAAAACAAGTAACAATAGCAGTAATACCAGGTCCATTTTCTCCCCCTGCTCGCTTGACGATGAAGATGATTAACCCCTTCTTTTACCGTCGTTTTATATAAACGTCGCAATCGAAGATTGCTGATATGTCGCGACCTCCGATTGCCGTATCTCATTCATAATCGTTGTCCCGCCGGTGACCGGCATCCGGCGTTATCTTGCTGCTACAACCATGGTATCTGATATATTTTCCCCGCGATCGCAAGGCCAAGCGCGATCAGTGATATGATCCCGCATCCGAACCAGAAAAAATTCATCGCCTGATCGATACGTATTCGCGGATTCGTATTTTTAATCACGATAATGACGACGAGAATAAGGATAAATTTTAAAATCGACCATAGTATTTCCAGTCCGATAAAACTGAAACCGCCGAGAAACAACGTGACAAGCAGCACCGGAAGCGTGAAAAGCATCATGGCCTGTGTCATCTTAAAAAGCGAAAGCGGCGGACCGGAATATTCGATATAGGGACCGGCGATAATTTCAGTTTCCGCCTCTGCAATATCAAAGGGAACGAATCCCAGTTTTGCCTGAACGACAAGAATCCCGACAATAAAAGCGATAACGCCGGAAACGCTTCCCGTAAGGGGTGTTCGCATTAAATCGGCAATCCGTATGCTTCCGTCCGCTTTAAGGACGACAACGGCGATGCAAAGCAGAAATGGGAGTTCATATGCGAGTATCAGCTTCATTTCCCTTCCTGCCCCGTGTGAAGCAAGTGGATTACCCGAGGCCGAACCGCCGATGATGAGTGCGATCGACGGTACAGTGATCAGGTAGATAACGACGATCAGGTCACCGACGAACGATGTTCCATAAATATTTGAGGTCCAGAGAATCGAAGAAACGATTGAAACACACACAATACCTAAAACCGGTGCCGCGAGGAAAACAAAGCTGTTGCCGTTTTTCGGAAGAATGGTCTCCTTGCCAAGGAGTTTAACGACATCATAGAATGGTTGTAAAAACGGAGGCCCTTTCCTCCACTGAACCAGTGCCGTCACTTTACGATCCACCCACGTTGAAACAAGCCCGATAATTGCGGTAAAGAAAAAACCGGGGAAGATCAAAAAAAGAAATATATTCCTCAATACATTCATCACATCCATTCTTTTGATTCTCCATTTTTTCCGAAGTAATTCATTTTGTCAACTCATCTTTATAGCAGCGTTTATTTTTATGGATGCATTATAGAATACTTGCCACTCAAAGGTCAACAAATATTATTTTTTTTCACACAAGTTGACCGGAATTTCATGCCATACGGCGCCGGACAACCGGTAATCTTCCCGTTGGTTTTCGGGAGTAAAGAGAAAGTTACGAGACAAGCCTTTACAGAGACATATAAAAATGAGTATTAATAATACATGCACGAATTCTCGTTATGCGGTAATCTTGTCGAGGCGGTGGTTTCCGAATACGAAAAGCTTTCCCCGCGGCCCAAACGCCTGATTGCCGCCCATATTGTCGTCGGCGGACTTCATCAGATCGTTCCCGAATCCCTTGAAACCGCCTTTGAGGTACTGACGAAAGACACCGTCGCCGAGTCCTCACGCCTGATCATCGATGTAGTCCCGATCGTCTGCCGGTGCAATGCATGCGGGAAGCAGGCTGAAATCACATATCCCGTTTTTCTCTGCGGGCACTGCGGTGCTCCGGACCTCGAAACGATAACGGGAAACGAAATGTATCTGGAAAAGCTGGAGGTCGAATACAATAATGAGTAGCGAAACAGTCAAAGTCTATCGTGACCTTATGGGTCACAATGCCGAATGGGCGGAGAAGACAAGAAAACTCTGTGCCGAAAACGGAATTACCCTTTTCAATATCATCGGTTCTCCCGGCTGCGGAAAGACCGCCCTCCTCGAGAAAATCATACCGATCATCCGGGAAAAACATCGGTGTGCCGTCCTCGAAGGCGATATCGAAACAACCAATGATGCCGACCGGCTTGCCGCCCTTCATATTCCCGTCAGCCAGCTTCTTACTTCCGGCATCTGTCATCTCGAAGCGAAACTGGTACACCATGCACTTCGCGACCTTCCGCTTCGCGATATCGATTATGTTATCGTTGAAAATGTCGGAAACCTGGTCTGTCCCGCAGAATTCGACATCGGTGAACATGCAAAAATCGTCGTTTTGAGTGTCACCGAAGGCGAGGATAAACCCATAAAATACCCCCTTGTTTTCAGGGAATCCAAAGCGATTATTTTGACAAAAACAGACCTGCTTCCCCACGTGCCCTTTCGTCTGCAGGATTGTATGGACTATATCAAAAAGGTGAATTTCGGTTCTCCCGTTTTCCACATATCGGCGTTACGGGGAGACGGATTGACGGCCCTCGTCGACTGGATCTCCGGTTATCCCGGGATTCATACACAAACGAAGACCGATTAACCCGCTTTTCTCACAATACAAACTGTTTTTGGGTATTTAAATCAATTATTTATATTGAAACAAGTTAGCGTTAATTTATAACTGTACGTGAGAAAACCGCATTAACGCCGATTACCCGGCGACAATACCTTCTTGAGTCCTCATGAAATGTCCGGGATATCGCTTCCGGGATATCGCTTCCGGGATATCGCTTCCGGGATATCCCTACCCCACCGACGGATTCTCATATGTATCGAGAATATCACGAATTTTATGGGTGAGTGCATTAATCGAAAAAGGCTTATAGATAAAATTGGTCTTCGAGTCCAGAATTCCCTGATCCGAAATTATGTCTCCCGAATATCCGGACATATAGAGGACTTTGAGGTCGGGAATCAGTTTTTTCAATTCATCGAAAAGCTGTTTGCCGTTCATTTCGGGCATGATGACATCGGTAAGGAGAAGATGCACGGGTCCCGTATGTGTCTTGCAGAACGAAAGCGCGTCGACTCCGTTTGTCAGATCGACGACAATATAGCCGTGCATGGAGAGAAGCCGTTTGGTAAATGTCCTGACCATTGTTTCGTCTTCCACCAATAGTATCGTTTCCCCCTCTTTCGCATCATGCGCGGCAAATCCCTCTTTTTCATTTTCCTGCTGAATTGAATAATCGGTGGCGGGAAAGTAAATCCTGAAAACCGTTCCCCTGCCTTTTGCTGAATGCACCTTGATAAGTCCGTGATGCTGTTTGACAATTCCATAGACAGTTGCAAGTCCCAATCCGGTCCCTTTCCCCTGTTCACGCGTGGTATAGAATGGTTCAAAAATATGTTTTTCCGTTTCCTTGTCCATGCCACAACCCGTGTCGGCAAAGCGAAGAAGTACATACTTACCCGGTTTGATTTCAGGCGATGAAATGCAGAACTCCTCATCCAGCCTGATATTCCGCGTTTCGATGCATATCGTACCCCCGTTCGCCATTGCCTGACGGGCATTTATGGCAAGATTGACAAGAATCTGGTCGATTTGATGGGCATCGCATTTAATGTTTTTCAGGGATTTCCCATGTTTCACATGTAATATGATGTCCTCACCGATAATCCGGGCAAGCATTTTTTTCGCTTCATCGACAATATGATTGAGATTCAGCACCCTGGGTGCGATCACCTGTTTTCTGCTGAAAGCAAGGAGTTGTCCCGTCAGCCCAGCGGCCCGCTCTATCGCTTTCTTGATTTCTTCTATATCTTTCTGGATAGGATTATCATTGTCGAGGGATTGCATGATAAAATGGAGGTACCCCTGCATTCCGGTGAGAATGTTGTTGAAATCATGTGCAATACCGCCTGCAAGCCGGCCGATCGCTTCCATTTTTCCCGCCTGAATCAGCTGTTCTTCGAGCTGTTTTTTCTCTTCAGCCGCTTTTTTTCTGCCGGTGATATCATGAACGAAAATAAAGACGTATTCGTCTCCCTCAAACTCCAAAAAATTGGCGATCACGTCGACAGAAAGCAGTGTCCCGTCTTTTTTTCTGTGGCGGGTTTCAAGTCTTCCCGACCCTTTCTCCTTGATCTTTTTCCAGTAATACTTCCATTGTTGTTCATCCATTGTCGGGTCGATGTCGAATACCGTAAGGGAAAGCAATTCATCGCGGCTATAGCCGAGCAGTGATGAGGCATTGATGTTCGCATACCCCAGACGCCCGTCAGGCTCTATCCAGAGTGTCGCCACTGCCGCGTGCTCAATCGAAAACATGGTGAGTCTTAATTTTTTCTCCGCCAGCTTCAAGGGAGTTATATTACGGGTAACCTCGACGACGCCCATAAGATCTCCCTTTTTCGATTTTACCGGATATCCCTTCACGAGCCAAATACGGCCGTCGGGTGTCGTCATTTCTCCCTCCGCGGGAGTCCCGGCTGCAATCGCCTTCATGACGGGACAATTGACACAGGGTATGTCCCTCCCGTGCCATATTTCAAAGCATTGTCTTCCTTCGATCTTATCATGAGTCAAACCGACCGATTCACATGCGGCTCTGTTCGCCCAGATAATTTTTAATGATGTATCCTGATAGGTGACATGTTCGGACACACTACTCAATATCAGGGCTTTCTCCTGTTCCGCCCGGATGAGTGCCCGTTCCGTCTCTTTCTGCTTTGTCATATCGATGGCAATGCGAAGCAGGGCGTCGATTTCCCCGTCGGCGCTGACGATGGGGTATGATGAAAAAAAAGCGGGAAATTTTTCACCGTTCTTTCTCACCATCGTACTTTCACCGATAAAACCGATTTCACCGTTTTTTATTCGCTCGATAACTTCATTCAATTCATCGGTATCTTCCGGAAGGTGGAGCATCGAAACCGGCTTTCCGATAACTTCTTCCTTCTTGTATCCGAAAATATGTTCTGCCCCGGGGCTGAATTCCCGAATCGCCGTTTCATCCTGATGCGTATCGGTAATCACAAAAGAGACATGTTTCGCCGCATTCAAAATGCCCTGAAGTCGTGCCGTTTTTTTCTGTGTCGCCTCTTCAGACTTTTTCCGTTCCAGTGCATTAACGATGATGGCGGAAATAAATTCAAGCAGGACCGTCAATTCACCGTTCCAGTCGCGCTGTTCTCCACGCCTGCTGCAAAACCCGATCGCCCCGTAAAGATTTCCCTTATATTCCATGGGAATGATAAGGATCGAGCGAAAAGTCTCTTTTTTCTTCCATTCTTTTTTACTGTACCCATTGAGATCTTCAGGTTTTGTGATCGAAATCGTTTCAAATAGACTCAATTTTTTATAAAACGCATGATTGAAGGATAATTTCCTGTGGATGTCAAGAATTGAATCATCGGGATGCTTGCACCACTCATGGGTCGTCATCATTTTCTTCCCCTTCGGTTCAAAAATAAAAACGGCCACGCAGGAGACATCGACAAATTGTGCGACATCGCCGAGCGCAGAAACAATCGCCTCATCGATTCTGCTGTAAGAAACATTGATAAACAAAGAGGATATTGTCGAAATAAGGGTTTCAAACCCCAAACCCTTACGATGTGTCACCCGTGATTCATTTGTCCGGGCGATATTTTTTATAACAAATACAACCCCCATGATATTTTCTTTTTCCATGAGCGGTCCGGCCTCGACGGCATACCTTATTTTTTCATACGCACCTTCGGGTGGGTGAAGTTCGAAGCGGATAACGCTTCCGGTCTTTCCTACACGATCGATCGCCCTTTGAATCAGCGGCCAATGTTCGCTACATACATAATGCCGTAATGATTTTCCGATCGCATCTTGTAATCGTGCGTCTGAATCGGTTTGATAAAAAAAACGAATGATTCCTGCCGAATCAACGATAATGACCATTTCCTGATTATTCCCTGAGAACAGCTCAGTTTCTTTTTTTTTCTTTTGTACACCGTCGGATTCAGTCAGTACTTCATTCATACCATATAAATATAGTAAAAAAGATGCCTCGAGGCCAGTAATTTAGCCCGGTGTCGGATTTTTCTTGTAGCGTGAAACATGATTTGTAAGCGGCAATGACCGGCGTTTGTATCCGGGGATGCAATCATCCCTTCAAGACACGCACTAAGCTTCCCGTTACCTCTATTCTTCCATGAACCTGTTATAGACATTTTCTGCGGGAGGGGTGCCGCGATGTTCGCCGGAGATCTCAATATCACCGGCTGAACGTTTTTCTTTACGATTGCGGCATATGATTGCCTTCACGACATTCCAGCCCAATTGCCCGTTGTGCGCCATGCCGGTAATTTCCTCCAGTGCGGTACGGTTTTCATAGGAAACAGGCCTGTAAGGCCGTTTTGAAATGAGTGCATCATAGACATCGCATACCGCCACGATCTCGGTTACCAGTCCGATATCCGGAATCCCCCGGGGATAACCCGAGCCGTCTCTCCGCTCGTGATGATCGAGTGCAACATGGGCGGTAATGTGGTGGATATCCTGTTGATAATAACTCAGGAGTGTATATCCCGCGATCGTGTGATGTCTCAAAAGGTCACGTTCGGCAATGGTAAGGGGTTTCTGTTTTTTAAGAATATCGAGAGGAACGCAAATTTTACCGAAATCATGATATGGTCCTGAGGTAAAAAGGCTGTTTTTTATCTTTTTGTTTTTAACAAGATCCTCGGCAAGAAGTGTCGTCAGCGCAAAAACAACGAGGAAATGACGATACGTGTAATAATCGTTCTTCCTGAAAAAATTCAGAACATCAATAAAAGATACAAATACACGGATATTATTCATGATCCTGAAAAGATGAATCATATCTTCGCTGATAAAAATCAAATTATATGGGAACTCAGAAAGTTCCCGATACAAATCCTTTTCCACCGTATCATGTGAAAGCAGAAGCCGGGTTTTTTGAGATTTTATCTTTTTTGAAGAAATGACCCGCTGTACGTCTTCTTCTGTAAAAAGACTACCTTTTGAAAGCAATTCGAAATTGTCCGGCGTATAGACCGGGTACTGCAATACAATCCCTTTCACACAACGTCTCCACCTAAAAATAATAGGTTAATTCCGTGCCATAGTCAAAACTATTTTTTCGGATATTACATTTTTATATACAAAGCCGGGAAACCGAGCGAATCATATCATTTAAAAATAACTCGGGAAGATTAAAAAAAGCTTGCAATATTCATTATAATATGCTAACATGTTCCGATTCGGGCGTATAAATAACGGTATTATAAAAATAAAGAAAGTATTTCAGCACAATAGGGCGATTATATTTTATAGAGAGACACATTATCAGACAGGTATTTCGATATGGGGCAAAATTCGGTAACGAGATTATACCTGTCGGGATGAAGTTTTTTTACGATGATATAATTTATTCCAGGAGGGGAAGACTATGAAAAAATGGATGATTCTCTTGAGTGTGGCGGTGGTCATCCTTGCATTGACGGGATGTGACGTGGAAAATGAAAAGGGTAACGATATACCCGCATACATTCCCATATTCGGGATAGATGGGGGCTCGGCGGGTAGATCAATTCAAGCCGATGCTTTTTCCGAAACGGAATTTTCCATTCTCGCCTATACACCGATTTTCAACGGACTAAAAAGAAATACAGCGAATTATTCTGCCGGAGACTCTTTTGATGTCATTCTATGGAATGCCTCACTGGCTGTTGATATAGAAAAGAATATCGATACTTATCTCTTTTCAGGTGAATTTTCCGACGGATCAGGGTTCTTGAAAGTGACGATTAATGAAACGACAAACAAAATATCATATGTACAGGGAATCGAAGCGAATGTTATCTCTGATGGAAAACCGTACAAGGTACTCGTCTACTATTGCATTCCGAACGGTAATATCGAAGATATTTCCATGCTTTCCATTCATTCACATTGTATCGCTTTGTTGATCTGTGAAACTCCGGACGGCACCGTTGCATCGTTTTCGGGGGGTGAAATTTTTATTGCAAATGATCCGTCGGATCAGCCGCTCGATATTTCATACAGCACGATTGCCGGTTTTTTAGGCTACGATATACGACCTCTTCCGGATATCGGGATTCCCGTTGCCATTTCTTCACTCAACAGGTACGTCGAATTATTGAAAAAAACATCGGCCGAATGTGTTCCATGGAGTCTCGACGCGATTGATCCGGCCGGACTCGAAGATTTTCTCTATTCCTATTATTATGTCGTGTACAGAAGAAGGACAAATCTGGTAGGCATGGCCCGAGGTGAACTCGAATCATTCGGCGGACTCTCATCGATCGAGGGAGAATGGTGGGCAATAGGCGGAAGCGCTACAGGAACATTTACAGGGCCTGCCTGGACGATGCTTGACGGGAAGTCATATAACAGGTCAGTCCTTATCGACAACATTGTGCCTATCCCGGAGTCTTAAACGGCTGTCGGGCCTGACGTTGGCCGCGTGGTGTCGTATTCAAGGGAAAATGCATACTTATTCTGATAGATCCGGCTGAAAATATTTTCGGGGGTGCGGGGTGGGTGGTATATGCATGTCATTAAAGGCGATACTATAACAATTCAAATCGGTATGCAGAAACTCGATCTATCGATGCATTCCCTCTGAGAAATACACATATGCACTTTGATGAAAACACTTGATTCGGCATACCGCTTCCTGTTACTATGAATCCGCAATCACCATGAAATGCATCATCATTCTTCTACCGATATTACTTGTTTCATCTCTCTCTCCGGCCGATGGGATTGAAATAATACCGGAACATACCGGCATTATTACATCCTATCCGGGAGAAAAGGTGACACTTGTTTTCGAAGTCAGGAATAACACCAGAGAGACCCGAACCTTTGAGTCGGAACTGATTCTTCCCCCGGCATGGATATCTCCCGAAACCGATCTTCCGTTTGAACTGAACGCCGCATCATATCAAATAAAAACCATAGGGTTTTACATACCCGAACAGACGCCGCAAGGATCGTTTGAGGTCGGTTATGTCATAAAAGACCGTGATAACGGGCTGTTCAGAGAAAAAAGGACGATAACGGTCACCGTTTTACCCGTTCTTCCCGTGACCGTAACGACTGCACCCCTTCCTTCCTGTGTTTTTGCCGGTGAAGAAATAATCACATCGTTTACAATTAAAAACAATTCCTCCCGTGTTGTACAAATCGAATTTTTCCTCTACAGTTCACAAAACTTTCCACTGTATCTTCTTAACGTCGGATCGACCATCCTGACACTTCCCGGTTCCGGTTCCGTCACGGTGGATGTAGTGGTCGAAACAGACGCATCGATGACACAAACAATAAAGCACACCCTGGAATTATCGGTTTTTTCACGCGACAATCCCCCCGCCGGTCTCTCGGCGGACAGGCCGCTTACCGTAGAAACGAACGTGGATGTTATCAGTCTGCTACCTGAAAAAGCGGTGGTACCGGGTCATCTGTTTCCCGTGCGGATATCGATCCGACACACCGAACAAGTCATCGATCGGTGGTACGGCGATATTGAAGCGACCATTTCCGGTGCGGGATCTTTAAACGCGGAGAAAACTCATCATCTCGATTTCCGTCTGCATAAAATGCTCGAAATTCCCGTTACCGAACAAGAATTCTCATCGTATCCGATAATTGACGACGAAGACGAATACAGCCTGCGGTATTATTCCGATTTTCTCGATCTTTATCTCGGAGATCATTTCTATTCCGTTTCCCCGCTCACCGAACAGTACTGTTACGGAAGGGGGGCGGCCGCAACACTTTTTTTCGGCAGTATCGGCCTGATGGCCCTTTTTCATCAATCTTTGTGGGATGAACCGGTAGAAAATCATACGGGCGGTTTCATCACCTATACCCTCAAAGATTCTCTTTATCCGGACGGGTATCTTTTCAAGGCCGACATTCACTGCTTCGGCAGCATCGGAGCCGTACCCGGCACCTCCTCCGATATATTGTTCGATTATTACAAACCTGATTTTTCCGTGGGGGCGGCCGTGGAGTATTATCCGCTAAAGGAACTGCATCTCTCTTGTGATCTTGATTCGGGCGGTTATCTCGAAGATGACAATGACTGGGGTTATGCCTGGCTTTGTGCGGGGGAGTATAACGGTGATCTCTTTCTCGGGGATATCATTTTCAGTCAGACCCTCCCCGGTTTCCCCGGATTTTATTCCGATGAAATTTCATTTTCGGCGAACGGCGGTGTGAATCTTTTCAACAAGAGTCTCCGGCTTTCCACCGGCTATATGCAGAGTATCACTCATGATACGCTTGGTGAAGAGGTCATCACAACGGAAAATAAGCGGATAAAATGCGGATTTCACTTCAACAACACTGATACATTCACCTACATCTATTTTATGTGGGCACTCACTCACAGTATGTGCCGTTCTTACTATGAGGAACTCAATAACAGTTTTACGCTGGTGGTCGATCAGCCGGTCGGATTATTCGCACTGAACGGATTCGCGTTTCTTGAAATCATAGACGACGCTGAGGTCTCCGGATTGCGATTGAAACAACAATACACAGCCTCTTTATATTACACCCCGTTTGAAGCGATTACATTCGGCATTTCGGCGGGCTTCATCGACCATAATCGAAAGAAATCGACCATCTATGTTCCTGAAGACGAAGAAGAGGGTGTGGAAGATATCGATATCAAGGCAGGCCTTTCCATCCGTTATCGATTCGATTCCTCAAGATCCCTGCTATATACTCTGCTTTACAATTATTCGGAAGATTATGATATTTCGATCGAACGATTCTCGAAACACGAATTGAGTTTTTCAGTCGGATATTCATTCGGACTTGACGTTCAGACAGGTAAAAAAACCGTAACATCTCCCGCTCCGATTCAGGCGGATAATTTATCTGACTAACGGTCTGTTTTCTTGTATCACCGAACGTATTAAAGAAAACTGAAGCCTGTACTTCCGCATGAGACCGTCATCCGGAACAATATCGTAAAAATTACCCATCATGTCGTCATTGAAGAGATTTCCGAATCCGATAACGCCGACATGTCCCTTACCATGCCGTTTCCATGAGGCGACCGGTCTGCCGGAAACGGTCCCGAATGGCGTCCCGCCTTCGATCGTCAAAGCGGAGACTGAAACGGAGGTCTCCTCCCCTTCTCCGTCTTCGAGCATCCCTTCGACAGTCTCTTCCCTGTTCACTTTCATGCCGAATGGTTCGAGAAGCCGGTTTGCGGTCGAATCCGTATTACGGCTCGAATCAAGAATCAGAACCTTTCCACCGTTATTTACATACCTTGCACAATCTCCTGCGAATTGAGCGGAAACCTTTTCATCCGGGTAGAAAAAAACTGCGAGATCTCCGTCAAAGACATCTCCCGCATAACAGCGCTTCGTGAAATAACCGAGCCGCAATACCCACAATTCGAAAATTCCGAATCCGTCATCACTCATTTCGATGAATCCGCCGTTTCCGAGTGTCGTATTGCAGATATTACGGTCGATGGTTACCTGAACGTAATCCCGCTGCTTTTCCGGAAATTTCACGGTAAAACCGTGAATGCTCCCAATCGCCGTGCTGCAGACACCCCAGAAAAAAAGAATCGAGGCAAAAAGCAAAACCCATTCCCTGAATCTGAAACGCAGCAGTAGATAAATGGCGATGCCGAGAAGGAGACTTCCCGCGATAAAGAGGACGCCCCTTATTTCGCCGCATGGATTCCGCCGGTTGCACCACTCGATCATGCCGAGCCACAATTCGCTGATGCCGGGTTCAAAAGCGCTGAAATTGGAAAAAACGGTTGAATCGGTAAAAGCGGCAACCCGGCCCTTGCCGTACCGTTTGGCCAGAAGCTGGATGAACGCCCCGTAACGGACATCGGAATGATCGACCACCTGGGGATAAAAATTGCCCATGTGATAATCGGCAAACAGGCTTCGCAACCCGGCGGCACGGATGACGGCGCGTCCGTCAGGGGTGTTTTGTTTGATCGAACACGATACCTGAAACCGGAGGGAAAGGATGTGTTGAATGATCGGGTGCGGGATCCGTGGTACGTGGAATGTTTGTCTGAACTCATTATCGATATCGATCAGGCTCGTGTCCTCGAACTCGAATCCGAACTGTAACGCCACGGTATTCAGATGGGAACTTGTCCTGAAGACATCTGTATGTTCCGCGATGAGAATGAGGCCCCCGCCGTTCCGTACAAAATCCGTTATTTCCTTGATCTCCTCCGCCCCGTATTTTTCTTCGGGTACCTTGAGAATAAGAACATCGCAATCGGCGAGCGCCGTTGCGGTAATGCGTTCCTCCAGTCTGGCGATGTTATAATAGTGTGAGGTATAATCATATATGCATGCGTAATTGTAGGTGGACTTTTCCCCGTACCATTCGGTGTCAAAAGAACGTTCGGTCGGTTCCCAATCGGTATGATATTCATCGATCAATACCCTGCCGTCATTACGTAAACCGGAAGGATCATAGAAAATACCCGTGCAAATAAGGATTACTGAACAGATTGTTGCGAGAAGGGGCCCTCCTGTGCGTATTGTCAGAAGCGAACGAAGTATTCCGTTATTATTGCCGGTTTCGGGCATCGGTCTGAGTCTCACGCAGTAAACGGCAAAAAGCAGGGGAAAAATAAGCAGGCCGATGAATACCCACTGACTGAAGAACTGGTTCATAAGGTTCAATACTTCTTCATATTCGACCAGTAATGCCCGATTGAGAAACAGGGCCAGCATGATCATGCTTCTGAGCGGTATCCATATACATATCCCGATGACGAAAACACCGAATTTTCTTACTACGAAGACGATTTCCCCGGAAGTTTCCTTCTCTCTCCGCCAGGCAACGAGATGAAAACAAAAATAGAAGATACTTCCCGCAATGAAGGCAAGAAGGACGGGATCGAGTATCAGTTCCCATGTCGCGCCGAGCGTGTGTATTTTCCTCATGGTAAAGAGGGAAATACCTGCCGTGGTGACGCCCGATTCGAAACCCAGCATTGTCGCGAGGCCGTTCAACAGGTCCGCTATTATGCGGGGAAGCTCACGGAAAGAGGCGGTAAATGTTACATAAAGCTCGAGTGCCACCGCCTGGACGGCCAGAAGAGCGGAGGCGAAAATGAGTGTTTTTGCGATTCGTGCTGCGTGCGGCAGTATCAATGATAAAAACGGCGCGATTTCAGGCGAGCATGTTTTCGGGTCACGGGGCAGGAGACCGGCCGCGAGATGAATAAGAAGACCGGTCAGTAAAAAAATCGGGATGATTGTATACGGCCATGGGAGAATGAAGATAACGGGAAGACTTAATGGTATGCCGATAACCGAAAAAGGCCGTGACGGTAGAGAAAAATCAAGTTTTGAAATAAAGAAGAGACCTGCACCGACAGCTAAAAAAAATAATGCGTATATCGGTCCATGATAGAACGTTATGCCGAATGCCCACGCGCACGATAACAGGGCAATCCCTATCCATACTCTTTTCAATCGTTCTCCTCGCTTTCATGCCACCGGTGCGTTTTCAGTTCGCGCATCACGGGGCAGCCGTTCAATCCCCAGCGGAACGGGGATCGGGCGGGATCCACATCGGCCTGTCCTCACAATAGCTCAGCAACCACCGCCAGAAATGAATATTTTCGCGCATTCCTTCAAACGGTTCGCCGCTTTCGCGTTCAAGATTCTGATTTGTCGCAAACCAGGTATCGCCGATAAAAACAACCTTACCCTTTCCGAATCTCCTCAGAATGATCATCGGATAATCATGATAGCCGTATGCGAGTATTTCCGAGTTCCGGTCTTCACACATCACGGGCCAGCCCGCATAGAAGCGGACAAAACAATAATACTCGCCCGTCGATAAATACGGCGATTTGAAAAATCCCAGGGGTTCGGGCCGGTTTTCCTTTACGATATGTTCTTCCGCTTCCGTGTACATGGGATGGTAGTCAAAACCGAATGCCCCGAGTAATCCCTCACATCCGAACCGTTCTTTGTAGCCGGCGTTAATAATAAGAATGAGTCCGTCATACACCATCTCCTTGAGGCTTTGTATTTCCTGTTGGGGTATGGTCGATTGCGGTGCGATACAGACAAAAAGATCCGCCTGCTTCAGTTTCTCCTCCTTGAACTCAGGCAGGGTAAAGTTAAGATACCCGTTTCTGAAAAGGTTGAGAGAAAGTCCCATGGTTCCGTCCGGCCGCCATGATTCTGCGCTCGGTGTATTGTTGTGTGAAAAATCGATATACGAGATTTTGATCCCCGACCCGCTTCTCCTTTTGGGATAAATGTCAAATCGTGCGTCGTTGATCCGGAGAGCGACAAAATGAGGGACAATAAAACCGATCGCACACAGAGCGACGGCAAGAGGATCTCCCGAAAGCAATAAAACAACGGCCAGGACTATTGCCAGGACGGCCGCGAGACCGAACCTGAAGGAGAAACTCCCGCCCGAGCCTCTGTTCGACAGGTACGCGAAAAGCCGGCCGACGAACGGATGGTCGCCGATAATAATACCGTTCGATAAACTCGATGTATCGCCGAATACCACGATTCGACCTTTCCCGACGCGCTGTTCGGCTACGAGTACCAGGTCTCCGAGTTTCTCGCCCCCGTCGTAGCGGGAATTTCCCATCATTGACGGAGTTTCGGGGTTCCCGATATCGGCATATCCCCATTTTCCGATCACGAGGGGCCGTGCCGGAAACCGGACATCGAGTGACGCACCGACGACAATTCCGAACTGATTACGGTCGCAATCGATCCCGGAAGTTATCGGATGGGCCAATGTTTCGTATGAATGAAGCCACCCGCCGACGGCAAATAACGTTGAATCAAAATTGAGGCCGATCGCCGATGGTTCGATCACGTCATTGATTCTGTCTCCACCGTCGGACTCCATGACAGTGTGTTCGCCCATAACCAAAAGCGATCCCCCTTCCCTGACAAATCGCCGGATACGTCCGAGGTGTTCCGGGCTCCATGGTTCGTTCGGATAAATCAGAATGAGAAGGTCAGCCCCGCTGAGATCGTCTTCCGAGAGATCGGGCGAAACGAGAATATCGGATCCGATACTGCTGATAAAATCCGGAAGGTTTCCGTACATACCGATCGAAAGCCTGCCGTAATCATTGTGCTGCGGCCGCAACCAGTTTAGATAACCTTTTTCATGGATGACAATCTTTTTCCCCTCACACGATGAGTTTTCATAAAACAAGTGTAACAGCAACGATATGCAGATGACCAGGGGAACGGTAATAAAAATACTGTTTCGCTTTTCTCTGAAAAACCCGGCTATCCCGTTTTTACCGCGTTTCATCGAAACGACCGTCCCGTTCCAGTCAGTCGATCGATAAAGCAGCACCGATAATGTTCCGTGAATCAGAAGTGCCGCGAGCGGCAGATTCCAGGGGATTGTTTTTTTAGCAAAGAGGGCAATGCCGGACACCGGCTCTCCGCCGCTTTCGGGAAAAAGATTCAACAATGCAGGTACATACGAAAGTATAATCAGATAGATGAAATGGCATGCCAGAATGACACCGATCCATATCAATCCTTTTTTAACTTTTTTTCCCGAATGATGAAGCAAACAGAGTGCGGTCCACGCCATTGTGAGAAAAAGATAGTCGATACCGGCGAAGGTAATTCCCGTTTTAAGTTTGTTTCCCGTCATGAATCCGGCGAATCCGCTTATCAGCGAAGAAAACGAATCCATAAAAAGCCAGAAGGCACCGCTCGAAAGAAGGACGAATCGATATAATCCATAACAAAAAACAACAAAGGAGAGGGAGAATAACACCCGCCGTTCTCGAATTTCCCGGTTGAAAGCAGTCGAAGCGATAACCAAGGCGCATCCCGGAATAAGGGCAGCCGGCTGTCCGATAAAAAAGAAGAAGAAGGTGAGAATGTATGCCGAAACCTGAATGAGAATATATAATCGCCTGGGTTTTCCGGCCGCCAAAGAGACAACAACAATTGCCGTTATCAAGGTCATGGCAATACTATTCTGTAGCGGATATACCAGAAACCCCGTCGACCCTGAAACGATCCAGCAGATAAAGAAACTCAGGATAGTAATTCCAATGAGGTACGGGTTATTTCCTGACAGCCGCGGAGCCCGCTCTTCTTTCACCAGCACATACTACCGGCACAAACGGCTTGAATCAAGTACTTTTTTTATATTTGGTCCGGACTCCCTTCCGAACCAAAGCGTATGTCCATCAGCCGGTCCAATACCCGCAGGGGATTACGAAGACGATAAAAAAGGGATTTGCCTGAACGATAATTTCATTCAGACAAATCCCTCACATATATCCTGAAAACGATCTCAATAATTCAGACCGACATACGACATCGCCGCCGGTTTATTTTTTCCGGCTATTTGACAACGGTCGGACATTCGGAAACAACCGCCGGACAGATTTCATCATTCGCAAGGATAATTTCCCGCTCCGCGGAAACGTCCTTTTTTATCAGTGGTTCTGCAGCGCTTTCCTCTTTTATATCGATGATGATCGGACAATCGATGACCGGACAGCGTGTCAATATCGTCGCCGCCGGGCATTTCGTGTCAACAGAAGGACAGCTGGTCACCGTCACGGGACATCGTGTTTCGACCATAGGGCATCGTGTCGCCTCATCCGTCAAAGCACATGATGTTAACAAGACCGGGCATCGTGTTTCGGTAAGCGGACACTTCGTTTCGGTCATGGGACACCGCGTTTCGGCCACCGGACATTTCGTGTCCGCGATCGACAGGAGACATTTTGTCTCCACAGACGGACAGCGGGTATCGACAACAGGACATTTTGTGTCCGCGACCTCACTGCATTTTGTAAGGACGATCGGGCAGCGGGTTTCGGCCGCAGGGCACTTTGTCTCTGAGATCGACAACAGACACTTTGTGGCGACAACCGGACATTTCGTCTCCGTCAGGGGACATTTTGTTTCCACTACCGGACATCGGGTCTCCGCTACCGGACATTTCGTATCGACGGCTTCACATTTTGTCAGTGTCGCGGGACAGCTTGTTTCAATCTGCCTGCACCGCGTATAATACGGCGGACACTTTGTCTCGACAGCCGGGCACCGTGTATCGGCAATCTGGCATTTCGTGTAATATGCGGGGCATCTTGTTTCGACAACCGGGCATCTCGTCAATACGGCTTCACATTTTGTGACCGTAACAGGGCATTTCGTTTCAGCGACCGGACAACGAGTCAATGCGACCGGTTCAACAGTCAATTTTCCGATTTCCAAAGCCGTCGATTCTTCTTGATCCTGTGCGAAAACAGCCATACCGCTTATGAAAGAAAGAATGAGAATGATACATACACACTTTCTGGCCATTCTTTTAAGCCTCCTTCCAACATTGTGTATTATTCTTTTATTTGGTTAATTTCTCTTTTTCCCGTTAATCGTGCATTATTATACATTGTTTTTTTTAAAAGTCAAAGCTTTTTTTTGCTATAATCGTCATTTATCCGATTTTATTTATGCGTGGTGCATGGGGAGGCGGTCTTTCTCATGAATGTGAAATCACGGGACGACTTAAGTCACATTACTATTTATTGACCAGTGCAGACTCTCGTCCGATCCTCATATTATTTGATCGAATTCTTTCGTCATAAAAGTGTGCCTTATGCGGATAGTATCCCGAAAGAAATTGATAAAACCGGTTCTCCCAGTCGATGACTGCTTCCACATCCCGTTCCATATGCTGCGACGACGAAGAGAGATACATATGACGTGTATTGATCGCGTCGGGTTTAATACGATCACGAATCATCATGCAATTTTCATTCGTGATTTTACCGCCGACGGACACCGATTTCCCGTAAAAACGGGCGAATGCAATGATTTGTTGAGAGATAACCGTTATTTCTTCATCGTCACATTGTCTTCCAAGTGACGCGGATAAATCCGTGCGCCCGATGGTAATATGTTCCAGTGAACCAAAGCAAGATTGAGCCGCCATGGCCTTGAGTGAGTAAAACGCGGTAGCGGTCTCGATATTAATTGCAAGCGAGCATTTGACCTCTCGGTCGATCTCCCGAACCGTTTCGATAAAATTAGACAGTGCGTATGCGGATTCGATCATAGGAGCCAGTATTCTATCAACGCCGATGTCACAGACGAACCTTATGTCGTTTCGGGCTTCGGCGCCCCCGATCTTTACCGTCATGGGAAGGATATCTCTGGAAACAGCCCGCATAAGCCGCAGTTCACCAAAGGTCATGTCCTCGACCTCGGTTCCCCCTTTGATCCCGATGAGTGAATGATTTTCTGAAAGGGAAATGAGTCGTTTTCGGAGTTCTTTCATCATTCGGTCTCCTCCTGTCGTAAAACCGGTTGTATTCCTCTTATTATTGTTCGGTAAAAAAGGCCGTTTTCATTATCCTTATCCATATAAAAACCATTTCCGCTTCAACCAGGGCAAATCCGCGGGACACCACACCGATACCGGCGTCCGTCTACGAGTAAAGTATAATTGATATGGAAAAAAAAAAACATTAAAATAAATTTTTTTCCGCCCGTAGATCTTCGAAGTCTTTTATATATGATGGGTTTTTTCTACAATAACAATAAGTAAATAACGAGCATTTGTCGTTACGGCGGTAAATATCCCGTACGCAAAAGAATGACTTCTCCCGGAAGTTCTACGGCGTATGTCAATCGGCGGGGACATCCTTCCCGTGAGAGATTCGGGCCGTCCGGGTGCGGTTTTCCTTTGCGGCCGATACGTAGATGTCAAGCAACCGGTTGTAATACCGATCCGCGTTGAACGTCTCCTCAATAAATGCACGCGCATTATTGCCCATTTCGACAATCTTCTCCTGATGTCCGCATAAATATTCGATTTTTCGCCGTAAATCCACATCGTCGCCGGGGGTAAAGGTAAGGCCTGTGTATGAATCATGGCAAAAATCCTGAATACCCCCGATTCTCGATGCCACGACACATTTTCCGAGGGCGAATCCTTCAAGCAATACAAACGGGTTGTTTTCATGACATTCAGATGGAAGGATAAAAAACATCGATTTTCTGATTTCATTATAAAGGGTTTCGCTGTCGAGGAACCCCAAAAACCGTATGTTTGAAACCCGATATGTTTCAATCAGCGATTTCACGTGCCCCTCGAACGGACCGGTACCGATAATTTTTAAGGTCACCCCTTTTATATCCTTTACCGCCTTGATGAGCGTGGCCAATCCTTTTTCCCATGAAAGCCTGCCGAAATAGACAATCGAGGCTTCCTCCCATGATGTCCGCGGCTCAAAATCATATGGATTGATAAAATTCGGTATATATATAAACGTCCCTTTGAAGCCCATTTCCTGTATCTTCTCCATCATAAAGTGCGAGGGACAGATGAACGCCGAAACGGATGA
Source organism: Spirochaetales bacterium (assembly GCA_016930085.1). Taxonomy (NCBI): domain Bacteria; kingdom Pseudomonadati; phylum Spirochaetota; class Spirochaetia; order Spirochaetales; species Spirochaetales bacterium. The sequence goes on along the minus strand of JAFGHO010000057.1, from coordinate 70,010 downwards.
ATAGGAAGGCAATATAGCCGTATGCAGATAATTTTCAAGCATGACAATAAAGCTCTTGAGATATGAATCCTTGTGGCATTTTTTTAACACACAATTAAAATATCGCTTTTTTTTGCATGCATCGCAAAACCTGCCGCGCGATATAAGCTGGTAAGCGGGACAAACCAGTTTATAATCCAGTAACGTCATCACAACAGGAATACGGCGTTTTCTGAGTTCATACATGACCGATGGAGAGAGTTGATGCGCGATATTATGAATATGAGCGATATCGACATGGTAATCGTCGAGCAGCCGTCCCAGTTTCCGCCGGGTGGAGCGGGAATACAGTAATCGCACCGTTTTCATGACTGATTCCATAATGCCGCCTGTCTCATGCAGATTAATATATGAAGCGAAATAGTCGCTGTAGGGCGCTTTGATATTGTCAGGATGTTTCATGGAAAAAAAAAGGGTATTATGCCCCCTTGAGTGGAACATCCTGTCAAGGGTAAAAAGCAGTGTCTCCGTACCTCCCGTCGGATAGAAACGGGAAGCGTCCGTGACGACATTCCCGCTGTGCGTAAAAGGATAGAATTTATTGATATACAGAATATTCATCCGGATACGTTTCCGTCATAAACTGTAAGGTATAAATCGGCGACGAGAAAGATCATATACAAAACGTATTACTTTTCGGATGGTATAGTCAAGCTTGCCCCCGCTCCCGAATATCGGCAAAAAGACCGCATCATAAAAAGCTCATAAAAAAAGAGAAACAAAAACAAAAAAAAATCGGGTGATTGATTTTTTTATTATCGGTGCTATACTATGCAACAAAATTACAAACAGCCTTAAAAGAATACCAGTAACCTTCACAACAATAAAAGGCAGCGTCGTTATACACCGATACTCCGTTTTACAGGTTATACCGGTTTCAACATCGACAGGAAGACAAGGAGGTGGATCATGGCAGGGGATCATATTCAGACAACAATCATAGAAAGCATGCCGCAAAAAACGCCCGAACAGGTAATGAAACTTTTTAAAATATATCCGCCATCTATACCCGCGTGGGTATCGTTGCCGCAACGTTCGTATAAAGAACACATGATCACTCAATTCAGCGAAGGATTTCCCGGCATCAGGTTTGATGAAAATAAAATGAAAATGGTCTATGAGGAAAAAAAAGATTACGCAGCATCGATGAACGCTTTCTACGACGCTTATATAAAAAGAAATCTCGATTATTTTTCGATATCACGGGATTATGCCTCGGTCCTGCATCTCTTCATTGATCTCCTCGCCGAAAAGGAAAAAAAGCTTCCGGTCGTCAAAGGCCATATTACCGGGCCATTGACCTTGGGGCTTGGCATTACGGACGAGGCCGGGCGTGCGCTGTGGTTTGATCAACGGTATCAGGATATCATTATAAAAGGTCTGACGATGAAAGCACTCTGGCAGGAAAGGCTTCTCAGGCGGTGTGCGGAGAAGATCATCATATTCTGCGATGAACCGATTCTCTGCGCACTCGATTCGCGGATATATCCGGGTATTACCGATGACGATGTGATATCATCGCTGAACGAAATAATCGGCGAGTTGAAAAAGAACGGGATAACGGTCGGTTCCCACTGCTGCGGGAATATCGACTGGGGGGCGCTTTCCCGCACCTATCTCGATATTATTTCATTCGATGCATGGACATACGGGAAAAAGGTTGCCCGCTATGCAAAAGACATCAATCTCTTTCTCAAACAGGGCGGAAGTCTGGCCTGGGGACTTATTCCGACACTCAACCCGGCCCGTCTTGAAATGATCACAATCGAAAGTATCAAGGCGTATTTTCTCGAACTGCTCGATCTTTTTGTCAAAAAGGGTATCAAAAGGGACCTGCTTCTTGAGAGAATGATAATTACACCTTCCTGCGGCATGGGAAGAACACTCTCTCACGAGGAATCCGAACATGTCCTCCATTTACTTTCCGGATTGAAAGACAGCCTTATATTCAGTTAATATCATCCATGCCGATTTCATCACATCTCTTTCATCTCACTCATATTGCTTGACAATCGGGCGTAATTATCTATCATTTAAGTTGTGCAGAAAACACAACTTATCACAGACACGCAAGAATCCGTCGCAGCGAAGATGTTAAAAGCCATGGGGATCTGTCAAACAACAGGATACGGAGTATAATACCATGAGACTTTCCTTAATTGTAAAAATCGGTATTGGTTTTTTCATCATCTTTCTCACCCTCACCGGGATATATATCATACTCACCTATATTCAGCTGATATATTCCGATTTTGAAGATGATTATTACACGTTTCAAACCTTCTACAGTCATTTCAACCAGCTGTTTTATCTTCAAAGCCTTTTTTTCATAAATTTTGAAACGAACGAACATGAAAAACTCAAGGAGTTTATCGGTGATATCGAAGGAGATTTCAAAGACCTCCTTGAAACGGATTCTTACAAAAACGACAAGGAGATCAAGCTTTTTACGTCACTCATCAAGGAAAATATCGATGTCTTCGTCATCCGGTTCGCGGCGATTCTGGACCGTATTGAAACCTTCGGTCTCGAAAACATGAAGTATTACGCCCTGACGCTAACGGAAAACGAACAACAGGTAAAAAGCGTCATTTTCGGAGAAATATCCCTGTGGATCAATAAAGCCGAGTCGGTAAAAAAGGATCTCGAATCGATATTCAGGGTACTGGATAGAGAAAAAGCAAAACTGAACGAAATCAAACTCATCTATAACAATATACTTCTTGTCGCCGGTGTAGTCGTGAGTTTCATCGTGTCGCTTTTTATCCTCATCCGGTTTCGCATATCGCTTTCACATTTAAAGAACTCCGTTACCGCCCTTGCCGACGGAGAAGGCGACCTGAGGAGAAAAATCGAAATAACCTCAAGGGACGAAATGGGAATGCTGGCCATCGACTTCAACCGGTTTATCGAAAAAATCAAATCGATCGTCATGAAAATCAAATCCACCTCCGACGTGAATATGAATATCAAGGAAAACCTTTTCAAGTGCGCGACCGATGTGGGTGAAGTGCTTACCGGCATATCGGGAAACAGTGAAAACATCAACAACGTCGTCAAGGACCTCGACAGCCAGATTTCCCATTCAATCGACGTTATTTCGGGAATTACTAAAAACATCGAGGAACTGGACCGCCAGATCAGCCTTCAGATGCAGTCCGTCAGTCAATCGAACGAATCGGTGGCGTCGATGGAAGCATTGATAACGGAGGTGGTCACGATAACCCAGCAGGAACAGTCCGACATGCAGCGCCTGGTGGACGTTATCCGAAACGGAAACGAACGGCTTCAAAAAACAACGGCCATTATCGACGATATCGCGGAGCAGGTCGACGGCTTGCTTGGGGTGATCAATCTCATCAACAATATCGTGGATAAAACGGGGCTGCTTTCCATGAACGCATCGATCGAAGCGGCACATGCGGGAGCGGCCGGGAAAGGTTTTGCCGTTGTCGCCGGCCAGATCCGAAAACTCGCCGAATCGACGGGAAAGAACGCAAATGTCATATCCTCCACACTCAGGAGCGTCGTCGATTCGATCAAGGAAGCCTCATTGGTCTACAGGGAAAGCAGTATCACGTTCCAGGAAATACGCAAGGGGATTTCGGGCATTGAAAAGGCCTTTGGAAAGGTCAATACGAGTGCGGAGCGGCTTGCATCCGGAGGGAACCAGATCAAACAAACCATGGTAACCCTAAACGATATCTCGACGATCGTCAGGGAGGGTTCCTCCGGCATGAAAAGCGGTGCCGAGCAGATTACCTCCGTTATTGACAACATCAGTACCATGTCGCAGAAGATGATCTCGATGACCGGCGATATCAACGAAGCATTGCATACGATTTCAACGTCCATGACCTCGATGACCAATCTCAGTACCAAACTCAAGGACACGGTCGAACTTCTCAACAACGAGATCGACCAGTTCAAGACATAAAATACCGATATTATGTCGCGGCCGGTACCGCTTACGAAGTAAATCTCACAGACAAAATCCGGTTATCAGTCCGACATAATATTGTGCGATCACGAGGGCATCGACGATATCGATCGTTCCGCTGCAATTTGCATCAGCGCGGTTTTGATCGAATCCCGAAGGATTGAGTCCCACATAATATTGCGCGACAAGGAGGGCATCGACGATATTGACGGCGTTATCGCCGTTGACGTCCCCGATCGCCCCGGCCGGTGTCGGATCCGGTGTCGATTGTGACGTCGATCCTTTTACGGAAAACTCGTAGTGGGACGCCCAGCGTCCGGAAGCCAGGCCGGTATAAGTAATACGCACATACCGGGCCCTTCCGTTGACGGAATGAGTCCGTTGTTGAGCCGTTCCCCCGGCGTTTCTGCCGTCGTACAACATAGTGAAGCTGCTGTTGTTTGTCGAGCCTTCGATCGTGTACTGGTATGAATCGGGAAACTCAAAATGGACTCCCACTTCCGTAACGGTATACTCCTGCTCCAAATCGACCTTCCACCAGTGTCCCGTATTCCCGTCATTCGCGCACCAGCGGGTACCGGTCGATCCGTCATTACCGTTCGCCGCCCCGTTCCCCGGCTCTTCACTCGATGCCGAAGCCGGTTTTCCGTATGCGATATTGTCGGGATCGACGATAACCTGGCCATTGGTGACGATACCGGTCTCCGTATCGATTGAGATCGTATCCGAATAGGTAATGGAAATCTGATTGGAAGCGTTTATCGTAACGGGAAGCCAGACATACCGGGAGTCATTGACCGGACCGTCCCACGCACCGGCCCATCTGTCCCCCATGTAAAGGTATGAGGTCTTTTGCGAGCCCTGAACCGGCTGAATATAGGTCGATTGTGAATCAAAGGTTGTTCCGTTACCGAAATTCTGCCAGCCCGACCAAGACCCCGAAAGACTCGTTGCGGTCGAGTATTTACCCTGGTTGGGATCCCAGCCCGTCGCGCCCGAGGTGACGAGATAGTATCTTCCATTGTTTTTGAAAATGGCCGGCGCTTCACGATGATCGCCGTCGAAATTATAGATAAGTGCGTCGATATCGAGAAAATCGGAAGTAAGACGATAGATATGGAGATCGTAATTCTCGTTTGCCGCCGATATAAAGTAGGCCCTCCCGTCGTCATCGACAAAAAGGGTGCAATCCCTCGACATATGATTGAGGGGCCGAAAACTCCGCTGCCATGAATAATTGCCGTCTATCGTGTCGCAAACGGCAATGGCCGCCCGTGCCTGGCTGTAATCCGACCTGAGTTCCTTGTGCATCCACATGATAAACTTTCCCGTCTGCGGATTGTAAATGACTTTCGGACGTTCGATATTCGCGTCGGAGAGTTCGGAATGAGAAGAGCGGCGAAGGACATGGTTTCGAAACTCCCAATCCTTGAAATTCGACGACCGGTAGCAGGAAACGAGGAGATCTCCTTCACGATTTTCACCGAACCAGTAGTAATAACCATTGTATTTGCAAACGCCTCCCCCGTGCGCATGCAGGAGATTACCGCTTGTATCCCTGAACTGTTCTCCAACCGGTATCAGGACGGGTTCGCCGAAAAGATTGAGTGTAAAAAGAAAAAAAAGACCTGCAGCGACGGCGTTTATTGTTTTTTTCATTGGTATTTCCCCTCTCCGCCGGCTTTAAAGAAGCCGTGTTTTGTATTTTTTTAATTCATTTTATTCTTATTTTAGCGTGATGTCAAGAAAAACCGTTGTGATCAAAGATACGAGTGCCTTCATTGTTAAAAAACGGTTACGGAGATTCACGAACCCCGGCATACGATCGGGACGGGAATAAAAATCCGCGATTTGTGTATTTCATATTTGACGATTAAATCCGCATCCCTTATAGTATAAGCAGTGAGGAAGTAATGAACTCTAGCAGAACAATTGGCTTTCTTGTCGATTGGCTTGAAGATGAGTACCAGAACACGATCCTTGAGGGTATGGCCGCCGCCATCAAAGAGCATAACAGCCGCCTGATCTGTTTCGAGGGGGGGGTGATTGAATCCCAATTAACGTTTGAAATACAAAGAAATTTCATCTATGACTGGGCGACACCGTCTAATGTCGACGGACTCATTGTTCTTTCGAACTCGCTTTTCCGGGAAACAAATGTCGATCGAATCACATCCTTCTGCAGTCAATTTCATCCCCTTCCTCTTGTCAGTCTCACGGTCGACCTTGAAGGGATACCGTCGCTTTTAATCGACAATAAATACGGTATGAAAGCCCTGGTCGAACACCTTGTCGAAATCCATGGTTTCAGAAAATTTGCCTATATCGACGGTCCTGAAAAAAACAGGGATGCGGAAGAACGCCGCGCCGTTTTTTTCGACACACTCGCCATACACGACATTATTCCGGAAAAAAAGTCGATTATCCAAGGGGATTTCAGAGAGGAATCCGGATACCGGGCGATTTGCGAACTTTTCGAAGTCAGAAAAGTCGATGTCGAAGCGATCGTTGCGGCAAACGACAATATGGCAATCGGCGCCCTCGACAAACTCTCGAAACTCGGCAAGAACGTTCCGTGGGAGATCGCGCTGACGGGATTCGACGATCTTCAAGGCAGTAAATGGTCCTGCACTCCCCTGACGACGGTAAACCAGTCACTCTATGAACAGGGGGCGAAAGCCGTCGAGATGTTGATTGATATGATCGATGGAAAAGAAGTTCCCGATAAAATAATGATCCCGACAACCCTCGTCATTCGTGAATCGTGCAGTTGTTTCAACCGGTCTGTCATTGACTTTTCGACCATTCCCCATGCCGGACATACGATCCCGCATGCTGCGGGAATCAAAAAAGAACGGGGAAAGATAAAAAAATACATTATGCAGGCAGTCGAAAAAGCAGCAACAACCGAATCACCCGTTATACCGGACGCCGTCATCGATAACCTTCTCGATGCCTTTGAACGCTGGATAACCGCCAATTCTGACAAAAAAACCCTGAAAGTATGGAATTCCTCGCTGGTGGAAATTTTCAAAAAAGGTGGAACGGTCATGTTATGTCATCTCCTCCTCTCCGTGGTACGCGAAGCTCTCCTCCCCTATTTCATGAAAGGCGATTCCCTTCACCTCATCGAAAACGTCTTTCATCAGATGCGGATTCTCATAGTAAATCATGCCGTATTTTTCGAAAAGAAGAAATACTACGAATCCCACGAGGAAAATTCGACTATCAACAGATTCCGGGATGAAATAATACTATCGCTGAGTGAAGAACAGCTTATGGAGATGATACTGGAAAGGCTTCCCGGTCTCGGAATAAAAAGCTGTTACCTTGTCCGGTTTCTGGAAACGGAGGGCGACAATGAAAAGAATTCACGGCTCGTTTTTGCTTATACCGGCGACAAGTCACTCGATCTCGATAACGGTCAATCATTGTTCCCCTCCCACCTGCTTCTCCCTCCGCAAATTTTTGCTCAAAAGGACAATCATGTAATGATTATCGAAGCACTCTGGCATTTCGATCAAATGGGATACATTATTTTCGAACCCGGCCCCCTCTCGACGAATATATACGGTATATTGCGCAGAATCATTTCGAGCGCCCTGCAGGGGATGATCCTTTATGAACAGGTAAAGCGGCAAAAGAATCATCTGCTGTCGGAATCGGAACACCTGAATAAGAGTCTTGAAGAATTAAGAAAAATAATCCGTGCTTTTGTCGAGACAATCCGGCGGTCGGTCGAAGCACGGGACCCCTATACCGCTCATCACCATGAGCAGGTCGCGGATCTCGCACGGGCGATTGCCACGGAAATGGGATTGTCAAAAGAAATAATAGAAGGGATACGGGTTGCCGCATCCGTGCACGATCTGGGGAAAATTTATGTCCCCGCCGAAATTCTAAACAAACCCGGAAAACTCAGGGACATCGAGTTCAATCTCATCAAAGTTCATCCCCAGGTCGCCTATGAAATTCTGCAACCCATCGATTTCCCGTGGCCCGTTGCTGAAATCGTCCTCCAGCACCACGAACGCCTGGACGGTTCCGGGTATCCTCACGGCTTGACGGGTAAAGATATCATACTCGAGGCACGCATCATAAGTGTTGCAGATGTTGTCGTTGCGATGGCATCACACCGGCCTTACCGCTCCGCGCTGGGGCTGGAGACGGCTTTAGAAGAAATAAAGCGGTATGCGGGAGTACTCTATGATAAAGATGTCGTTGCCGCCTGTCTGACCCTTTTCATAGAAAAACATTACCTCCTCCCGCAATAATCGTCCGCCTGTCATTTGAATTAATGGTAATTTTTCATTACCCGCGCCATCATCGGCGTTTCCACCAATGTGTTACCGCGTAAAGCGCGTATTACGAAATGGTAAAATTGCTATCTTTTGTCTTTCTCGTCGACTTTCTTGCCGGTCTTTTTTTCGTCGTCTTCCCGGCCTGAGAGGTCTTCGCCGTTGTTCCCTTACTCCCGCTCTTTTTACCTCCCTTGCTTTTGGAGGAGGAAGCGGACGCGCTTTTCCCGGTTGCCGGATTCTTTTTTACCGTTGCGGCTTTCGCCTTCAACGCATCGATTTCTTTTTTTAGTTTGGCCGCCGCCGTGTTTTCCGTCTTCAGTTGCACCGTCAGATTTTTTATTTTTTGCTGTTTCCGTTTCAATGTCGCCATCAATTGCTTTAATGATTTCGCTGGCATGACAGGTCTCCTTTCAAAATACCAGAATTGTCATACATGACTTAATTAAATCATAAGTGACTTTTTTGATCATCGGTAAGTGGTTGCCGAATTCTGAATGAAAAATTATGCGCGGCGCCCATGTCGTGCCTTCCGTACATTATTCGATTTCAGCCGGGATCCGATCACCTCACGCTCCTGATATCGTATGCAGCATATATCGGTGAGTATTACAAGCAAGCGAAAAAAAGGCCATCCCCCTCGAGACAGGGGATGGCCGCGTCGAACAAATACGTATCAGCAGTCCAGGTCCGTAATAAGACCGACGTAATACTGGGCAATGAGAAGGGCATCGACGATGTCTATGGTTCCGCTGCAATTCACATCCGCGCAGGCGCGCGCTGTGGCATCGGAAAAATCCAATATGACACCGACATAGTATTGCGCGACCTCGAGGGCGTCGACAATATTCGCCGTGCCGTCGCCATTGACATCACCCATCGTTTCACATTGGTTTGGCGGATTTGTCACGGGCGGATTGGTCGGGGGGTCTGTCGGCCCCGGTGTCGGTTCCGTGCTTTCCGAATAGAGCCTGCTCTGCGGAACGATTTCCTTTTCCTGCCACGTGCTCGACCAGGAGAACTGCATCGTCGCATCTCCCGAGTTTTCATAGTACTCGACCCTCACACTGTACCTCTGCCCGGCATTCAGGCTTATCGTCCCCGAATATTCCTCGGCAGCGTGATCCTCCCACCTGTCGATAACAGCCTGGTTGTTGATGTACACCCGGCCGCCGTCATCGGAGTTTTCATAAAATGTGTAGGTATCGGTATACACGGGTTCGATCTCTCCCGTCCAGCGCACGGAAAATCCGTCCGACGGTATATCGGCACCGGGCGAATCGCCCCCCCAGTTGAAATTGATCGTCGCGTCCGTCCGTGTCATGACGAGAGTGCCGAAACCGGTTCCCGAATAATATTCGCCTTTCAACCCGTTTCCCGTCCCGGGCTGGGCGGTTGGTCCCGGCGTCGGCGTCGGTGTCGGCGGCGATGTCGGTTCGTATTGCGGAGGACTTCCGCCGCTCTGGCACGCGATCAGGGCGACAAGACAGGCATTGTAGTCGAGGGCGACCTCCGAATACTGGTACTGGTCGATGCTGTCCTGATACTGGTCACTTTGATCGGGGCCACCGACAAGCCCACCGGTCAGGGTGTATTCACACGGACACGTTTTGGAAGGGCAAGCCGCACGGTGGTGTGGGCACCTCGGATAATTACTGCCCACCCCGATGATATAGCTTCTCCCGGCGGGATTGCTTCCCTTTATATAACTGAGTATTTTGCTTGCCATTGCCCGGTAACCGGATCGTTTGCTGTCGGTACTGACAGGGGAGTCGGCCCACAGTTTCAGGAGGAATCCCGCGGCGGACGCGTATCGCAGACACCCCCATGAATCGAGCCAGGGAAGTCCCGCTCCGGTCATATTGATTCCGCCGTCATTCCACCAGTCGAGGTGCCGTTCTATCCACTCGATATATACCTCTTTCTGGGTGATCTGTGCTAGTTTGAGGACCGCCCCGTACCTGCAGTCGTCCCAGCAGTAGGTCCATTGATAGTCGTCGTTCAATTCCTCGAAGTATTGTTCCGCTTTTGCGAGATACGTGGTATCCTTTGTCCCGAGATAAATCCAGATAGCTGCCCAGACAAGTTCGTCATAAAAACCGCTGTGCGACTGGTAAAACCCGTTCGCCGCCGTATAATCGTCGTCGCTTTTCGAATTTTCGGCCATCGAATAAAGGGTTTTTGCCGTATTCATATCTCCGCCGCTTACCCCGGCGACCGAAGCGATAGCAAAAGCGGCCGCGGTCCCTCCCGCGACACAGGAGACCTTGCTTCCCGTCGACGTCGGTCGCGTGCCGGTCTGGTCTTCAGGGGGGCCCCAGTAGCCGTGATCCGCCCCGGGATCACCGACCTGGTATTTTATCGACCCGCTCGTACCGCAACTCCGCAGGTACGACAATATTCTGCTTACCGGCGTCGAGACGCCGGAAGCGCCGTATTCGTATGCCGCCCATGACATCATCGCCGCCGAAAACGCCATCGGCAAATTGAACTTGACGTGATCTCCGGCATCGTGATACCCGCCCGAGGGATTATCTGAGGTATGACAACTCCCCCTCCATGAAACGGTCTGTCCGGTTCCGCAAATGTTATAGGAGAAAAAATTAATCGCCTCCGACATCTGTGAGAAACCAAGTGACGCCGTACATAAAACGACAACCAATAATAATATCATTTTCTTGTTAATCATACCATTACTCCTTTCAATTTACTATATCTTCCTATGCCCTTTCGGGCAGACAACTGCTTATAAGTATTATTGCCATTCACAATTATGGCATAATGCCGCCCATATTTCAGGGAGGCCATTATCATTATACGAAAACCCTTTATCAGGGGAATGCCGTGACAGGAGAAGGCCGAACGTCACACGATCGCCCGCGTCGTGAAAACCGTCCCGGAACTCGCCTTCCGTATGGCGGCCGCTGAGCCATTCAACCAGTCCTCCGGTAACACCGGGACCGTATTTATCGGCATCGTAAACATAAACTGACTGTTGTAATGCTTCCGAGAAATCGGAACTGCAGGTGAATGCCGGGATGGTGACAAGCGAAAGCGTCAGGAACAGGATAACACCCATCCTTTTTTTGTCATAAAACATTTATTTCTCCCTTCGTTGTTTTCTTTTTTTTCACTTTTTTAATAAACCGTCAGGGATACATCTGTTTTTCTTCTTTCATCCCTCTCTTTCAGGGAATTCTCTTTTCTCCTTTTACATACATGTACCTTCTTCAGGGACGTTCCCTCAGAAGGCCGGGTATGGGTCGTGATTCTGTAAAAAATCGATCATCCTTTTCCAATGAAATAATAACACATAATGAGTTTATTTACATCAGCATTTTCACCTATTTTTTTATGATATTTTTACTTATAGTCCATCATTGTAATCACTGATATTCCGCGCCATCCTTTTTTACCCCGCTCCGGACGCAATTCCGCACCCCGCGAACGGCAGACGGTACCGTTATTAACGATTGTCCCGGAACCCCGATATTTCTCCGCTTCGATTGTACCCCGCAGAAGCGAATCATCCCATTTTTTTTAAATATATTCACAAAATTCCTGCCGCTATTTGATGAATCCGCGGGAATATTGTATATTTGTCTTTCTATGAACGACAAAAACGAAAAAGGTGTGATAAACCGGCTTGCCAATTATATCGTGTGGCGGCTTAAAAAAAGACAGGTGTTCGCCCTTGTCGGAAAGGCCGGCACCGGTAAAAGCTTCAGGGCACAACTCATTGCGGACAAATACAAAATCGAACTCATCATCGATGACGGACTCTTAATAAAAGAAAACAAGATCGTCTGCGGAAAATCGGCTAAAAAAGCGAAAAGCCCACTGGGGGCGATACGAACGGCATTATTCGATGACCCCGAACAACTCAAGGAAATAAAAGACGCGCTTGAAACGTCGAACTTCAAGAAAATACTCATCATCGGGACGTCAAAAAGAATGGTGGAAAAGATTGCGCGAAAACTCCGTCTTCCTCATATTTCAAGAATCGTCAATATCGAGGATATCGCATCGGAAGAAGAGATAGAAGTTGCAAGAAAATCACGGGAGCATGAAGGCAAACATATCATTCCCGTTCCGGGTATCGAAGTCCAGATGAATTATTCACATATTTTTTTCGATTCGATAAAAATTTTTTTTAAAAGGAAATTCCGGCTCGGGCAAAAAAAGAAAATTTTTGAAAAATCGATTGTCACGCCGGAATACAGCAAGCGGGGGAAACTTTCCATTTCCGAAGCCGCGCTTTCACAGATGATATTACACTGTATCGACGAGTTCGATACCAGACTCAAGGTGAACAAAATCATCCTCGTACGGCAGGTAAACGGTTATATTCTGAAAATCATCATAAAAGTACCGTACGGCATGGAGCTTCCGCACGTCGTCCATGACCTTCAGACCTACATTATCAAAAACATCGAAAAATACACGGGGATCACATTAAAGGAAGTAAATATAATAATTGGTACTATTACTTAACGAAATTGTGCCGAAGATAAAAATAGGGATAGGTAAGCGAGGCTGTTCTGCAATCTGCCGTGCGATTGCCGTACAAGCTCTTTTCGTGCGAAATAAATTTGACAGATCGCGCATTCCTTTATTAAGATATTAAGTAGCAGGAGGAACCATGAAACGACTCCTTACGGCATTTCTTCTCATATGCGTGACACTCTCGGTATTCGGCCAGACACAGAAACTCTTTCAGGCCAAAAGCGATCATTACCGGGTCTATTCCGATGTCGGTGAAGCGTATGCGCAAGAGGTCGCTTACATGATGGAAGCGGCATTAAAATTGTACAACAGTATCTTTCATTTTGACCTCTCCGCCTTGCAGGCTTCTTTCAGAATTACCATCTACAAGGACAAAGCCGGTTTTGACCGTTATCTGGAAAAACTACTCGGAGAAAGCCGGGATGATTTTGTCTATATCCATTACAGCGATATCCGAAAATGCGAACTCGTCGGTTTTAAAAAAGACGATGTGAAGGATTTCACCGTTTCTCTGCTTCATCAGGGGCTTATCCAGTGCCTCAAGTCATTTGTCCCTTCCGTCCCGTACTGGATCAGTGAAGGCGTCGCCGCCTACATTGAAACCTCGACCTATTCCATGTCTGAAAAAGCCGCGGTTTCAAAGACCGTCGAAACGGATGAGGACGCCGGGGAAGAAAGCGTAACGGAGGCTGAAGACGAATCCGGAGAAGAAACCGTACCAGCTTCCGATGATGAAGAATCGGCCGAATCCTCAGCTTCCGAGAAATCGGCCGCCCCTTCAGCTTCAGGCACCTTTACCCTCAATAAAAGCCTTCTCTGGCTGGAGACACTCAAATCTCTTATGAAGGGAGAAGGCGGAGATAGCGGCAGGAAACTGCTTCCCCTTTCGGATCTTCTTTTGATCGACAAGGAAGAGGTCGTCTCAAAGATCGATGTCTTTTATCCGCAGGCATGGGGACTTGTCTATTTCCTTCTCAACACTGATAATAAAAACTACAACCGTCTTTTCTGGGATTCCCTCAATCTGCTCGACCCTTCCCTCACATTGAAAGAAAACTCGGTCAATATAAAAAACAGGATCTTCAAATGGATCGCCCTTGATACCTTCAACGAGCACTTTCGTAGCTATTTCGATTCGCTAAAAACCTTCAACGACCTCGTGACCGAAGGACTCGATCTGTATACGGAAAACAACCTCGAAGCCGCAAGCGAGCGTTTCGTGAAAGCGATCGATCTCAAACCGTCACATTATTTTCCCTATTACTACCTTGGACTCATCGCCTACACGCAAAAGGATTATTACAAGGCGGAAGAATACTATCTGGAGGCCCTCGAACTCGGATCCGATAAGGCGCTCACCTATTACGCACTCGGTGTCAACGCGTACGCGGACAACAATTACGAAAACGCGATCGTTTATCTCAATGACGCGAAAAAACAGAATAAGGAAAAATACGGCGAAAAGGTCGAATTGATCATCAACAGGATCGAAAGCGAAACAAAAGGAATCGAAGATTTCATGGATGGCGGGGAGACCGATATCGATTTTGAAAGCGGCGGTGCGTAAACAACACGGGCTGCCGGTCTTTTGGAAACAATGACGAAAAAGCATTAGTATCACGATAAAGAAAAAATATGGCCGATATATTTGTGCTTCACAACACGATACAGGAATACGCATGGGGAAGCCGCAGTTATATTTCAATGCTTTTAGGCAGGAATATCCCTTCACCCCGCCCCGAAGCCGAACTGTGGATGGGAGCGCACCCGCGCGGGCCTTCGAAGGTGACGCAGGATAACGGCGAGGTTTCGCTTATCGATGTTATCGAATCGGACCCGGAAGGAATACTCGGCGAATATGTTGTACAGAGATTCGATAAAAAGCTTCCGTTTCTCTTCAAGGTGCTTGCTTCGGAAAAGCCCCTTTCGATTCAGGCACATCCGGATCGAGTGCAGGCTGAAGAAGGGTTCAGGCGAGAAAACGAAAAGGGAATCCCCCTTGACGCCCCGTATCGCGTGTATCGTGATAAAAATCATAAACCGGAAATTATCTGCGCACTCACCCCCTTCTGGGCTTTGAACGGGTTCAGACCGATACATGACATCACGGACACCATTCGAAAAACAGGAAGCGCCGCCCTCATGAGTCGGCTCGACCTCATCGAATGCGGACGGGAGGAGTCCGGCCTGAAAGCCTTTTTCCGTTCGATCATGACCATGGGAGACGATGAAAAGAGGGAGGCAATCGAGGCGGTCCATGCATTCGCCCGCGCGAACGCGGACAATTCACCGTCGTGCAGATGGATATGCGATATTTTCAGGGAATATCCTTCCGATACCGGTATCTTTGCCGTATTGCTTCTCAATCTCGTCAACCTTAAACCGGGCGAAGCGATGTTTCTGCCGGCGTGCCGGCTACATTCGTATCTGAACGGCGTCGGCATCGAACTGATGGCCAACTCCGATAATGTCCTCCGCGGGGGGCTTACCCCCAAACATATCGATATACCGGAGTTGTGTAACATCATCGATTTCAGGGAGCATCCCGTTTCCATCCTCCGTCCCCGCCAGAATCGCAATCATGAAAAACGCTACGCCACCCCAGCCGAAGAGTTTCTGCTTTCATCGTGTGCGGTCACCCCCGGAAGACCCTACAGAAGCCCGGCCGATCGAAGCATTGAAATCATCATCTGCACGGAAGGGAACGCCTCTGTTCGCGGAAGCGATGACGAGCGGGAGATACCGATGAGACGCGGGAGATCGATCCTGATTCCGGCCCGGCTTCGGCGGTATGAGATTTCGGGGAACGCGCTTCTCTATAAAGCGGCCGTTCCGCTTCCCTGTTAACGGCTCACGCAGTCCGTGTTTCGAAAGGAACCGACAATGCCGCTTTACCGGAGGTCGGTTTCCAACGGTCTTTCAACGATCCTCAGATAAAGATGTTTTTCAAAATGATATACGAGACGATCACCGTCGATACGATGATGATAACGATAAACGGAACGATGACGGTAAAAACGTGATAACTGAATGTGGTAAATTTCATCGACGGTTTCTCGAGAATCAGATATTTGTCGTCAGGCAGGTTTTTATGAATCCTTCTTAATCGCAAATTGAATTTTATGATTTCGTTCTGTGTCAAAAAAAGATATATGATACCGATGATGGTAATACAAACCGACAGGATCACAAGCACCGCCGGCTCGTAGAACATGGGATTCCTGTTTTCAAGCATCATAAAAACACCGAGAAGGAGTATATTGAGTGCGAGGCAGTAACAGGTAATCGCCCATTGCTGCCGCCTCATGTGCTGAACCTCCCCGCAGGTATGCTTGTAAAAAAACAATATATTGTTCTGATCAAGTATCGAACCGTAACGTTTTTGCATGATCCTTTTCCTCTTCTTTCTGTTTCATGAATACCGTTATACCTCTACCATTCCATTGTCGGCAATACACGTTTTTTTTTCACTATATTGTCAAAAATCGTCGAAAAAGTCTTTATAAAGGCATGTCGTTTGAGTGCGAGAGGGAAAAAGATCAATAATTTGTATGATCAGGTCATTACGTTTGCCCGATTTTTTTTTTATTCTTTTAGCGTGAAAGGAATACATATCGTGAACCATCATGGACATTTATTGCGTCGTACGGGATGTTTATTCGGATTGTGTTTACTACTCGCAGTTGTAAGCGCCGTCCCCCTCGCCGCGCAAAAGCGGCCCCCGATTGACGATGTCGTCAAACGTATCGACGATCTGTACAGGGCGGACTCCAGTTACGGCGTTTTGCTGATGAACATCACCAACCCCCACTGGAAGAGGTCGTTGCGGATGAGGGTGTGGACAAAAGGCACTGAAAAAACCCTGATCCGTATTCTCGAGCCGGAAAAGGAACGCGGTGTCGGCACATTGCGGATCGAAAACGAAATGTGGAATTATCTTCCGAAAACCAACAAGGTGATAAAAATACCGCCTTCGATGATGATGAGTTCATGGATGGGATCAGATTTCAACAACAACGACCTTGTCAGTGAGTTCACCTTTGTCAAGGATTATCGTTTTGAATACACTGAGGTCGACGACGGGGACGAAAATACGCTCTATATCAAATGTACGCCCAGGGAAGGGAGGCCGATCGTCTGGGAGTATGTCGTCATGGCGGTTATACCCGGCTCGCTGATCCCGAAATGGCAGCGATTCTATTCGGAGAATGACGAACTGATGAGGACCATGTATTACCGGGACATTAAAACGTTCAACGGGCGGGAAATCCCCTCCGTCATCGAACTGATCCCCACCGGTGAAAAAGAAAACAGCACGGTGCTCGAGTATCTTGAACTCGATTTCGAACAAGCGGTTCCGGATTCGTTTTTCACATTGCGGAATTTAAGAAAATTTTGACCGATATTTCAATGAATGGTTATATAAGGAAGAAAACATGATATCGATGAAAGTCGCGTTCCGAAACCTGTTCAGACAAAAAAAACGTACCGTTTTTACCGGTTTGAGTATGTTTGTCGGATATGTCCTCGCCTGTATTTCAATCGGCTGGGCCGACGGGACATACAATTCCATCATCGATAATTTTACCGGAAACGAACTCGGGCACATCCAGATTCACAGAAACGGCTACCTCGACAAACCGGATATCTATACGTCAATCGAAGAGACCGGCCGCATCGACGAGGTACTCGATGAGATCGAAGATGTCGATTCCCATACCGCGCGAATCTATTCATACGGCCTCCTTTCATCTGGGGACAAAAGTACGGGGGTGAGAATAATCGGTGTGGAGCCGAAAACGGAAAACGAAACCACGAACATGGTCCGGAAAGTGAAGGACGGCAGGTACTTCGGTGAAAACCCGAAGGACGTCCTGCTCGGTACCACCCTTGCCGGCATACTCGAAACAAAACCGCTTGATTCCGTTGTGATCGTTTCCCAGGCCGCAGACGGCTCCATCGCCAACGACCGGTATGAGGTAGCCGGAATCATCGATACGGGAGATCCGGCCGCCGACAGAAGTTCCATCTATCTGACGCTCGGGGCGGCGCAGGACCTCTTCGTGCTCGGCGGCGGCGTGCACGAAATCGTCATTACCGTTTCCAGCCTCGGCAGGGTCGACGACACCGTGAAAACAATAAAAGCGAGACTCAACGACCCCGACCTGGAAGTGGTCCCCTGGCAGGTATTTGCACAAGAGTTCTACCGTGCGATGCAGGCTGATAAAGGCGGCATGTATATCATGCTCATGGTTATTATACTGGTTGTCGCCATTACCGTGCTGAATACCATACTCATGGCGGTGCTGGAACGGCAGAAGGAATACGGCGTCCTCCGGGCATTGGGGACCCGGCCTATGCAAATAGTCAGGATGGTGATAAGCGAAACACTTCTTTTATCATTGGCGAGCATACTGATGGGTGCTGTAATCGGATTCGTGGTCAATGCCCTTCTCTCACAGCACGGGATACCGCTCAGCCGGCCGCTCGAATGGGGGGGGATGTATATCGAGTCAATGAAATCGGAGCTTACCATCCAGTCGTTTTTCCTTCCGGCAATCACGGTTATTGGAACGGCTTTCATCGTATCGGTCTTTCCGGCAATAAAGGCCGCGCGTACCGAACCGGCGATCACGATGCGTACCATCTGAAACGTATTCATCGATGAGATAACAAGGAGAAAAAGGATGTTTTTTATCAAAATGGCGCTGCGTAATATTTTCAGGAACAGAAAGAGGGCTTTCCTGACAGGTCTCATTATCGGTGTGGGACTCGCCTCACTGATGTTTACCGACGCCCTGGTTATCGGGATGAAAGAAAACCTCATCGATTCGGTGACCGCAACCTTCCTGGGAGAAGCGCAGATACACCGGGAAGGTTTTACCGACACACAGAACAGCGACAAGACGATTGCCGGAGAGGCAGATCTTGTTTCCGGACTCTCAACCGACGCGACAATCGACAATATTACGCGGCGGGCGATAGGGTTCGGGACGATTTCATCGCCGTCGAACATCGGTTCCGTCATGATATACGGGATCGATCCCTCATCCGAACCCGCGCTTTCTAAAATCGATGAAAGCATCGTCTTAGGGGACTATTTGGAAGAGTCGAAGGGCGGGGTGTTAATCGGCAAAAAGCTCGCAGAACGCCTTGAAGCGACGACGGGAAGCAGGATCGTTCTTACCCTTTCAAAAGTGAACGGGGGTGAGCTTTCCCAGAACCTCTTTCGCGTCCGGGGGATATTCAAAATAAACAGCCGTGACATGGACGAGTCGGTTGCCTTTATCACCCTCAAAGACTCACAGGAGATGATGGGATTGGGGAACGATATCCATGAAATCGCCGTTACCTTTACCTCCTCCGATTATGCGGTCCGCCACGGGAGGCGGTTCGAGCAAACCTATTCGATCGACGGCAACAGCGCGGCGGCGTGGCCGGCACTCGTTCCCCAGATGAGTAATGTCCTGGCGTTGACAGATGTTTCGGTTGCCGTTATGGTGGTTATTGTATTCGCGGTAATCGTTTTCGGCATCGTCAATACGCTTTTTATGTCACTCTACGAAAGGCTGTTCGAATTCGGTGTATTACGGGCAATCGGGACAAGGCCGGTGGTGACGGGACTGCTCATTACAACCGAAGCCGCTTTTCTGGCACTATATTCGATTGGTATCGGTCTTATTCTCGGATGTGCGCTCAATGGCTATTTTGCCGTTGCCGGCATCGATTATACGGGGCTTGAGTTGGCGGGGGCGACATTCCGGGAACGGATTTATACCGTTTTCCAGCCGCGGCAATTTATCATCTATCCGCTTATCATTCTGCTGTTTACCGTTGTGGTAAGCATATATCCTGCCCGGTTCATGAGTAAAATGCGTATTGTCAGGGCATTGCAGCGAACACTTTGATATGGGAGGAGAGGTTATACTATGGGCAATGACAGGATTATTATCGAAGCGAAGAACGTAAAAAAGGACTACCGGACGGACGGTGTCGTCGTTCACGCCCTGCGTGGGGTAACCCTTACCATCGAAAAAGGGGAGTTTACCGCGATCGTCGGGCCTTCCGGGTCCGGGAAAACGACTTTTTTGAATGTCGCGACCGGTCTCGATTCGCCGACGGAAGGAGAAATATGGCTCAACGGAAAACTCATTTCGAATATGAGCGGAAATGAACTTTCCGATTTCAGAAGGGACAATATCGGTTTCATTTTCCAGGCCTACAACCTCATCCCCGTCCTCACGGTCGAGGAAAACATCGAATACGTGATGATGCTTCAGGGGGTTCCGAAAAACGAACGCCATAAGAGGATTACGTCGATATTAAAAAATATGGGTATGGAAGACTTTCACGACAGATTCCCGAATAAACTTTCGGGCGGCCAGCAGCAGCGGGTGGCGGTCGCGCGCGCCATGGTTTCCTCACCAGGACTTATCCTCGCGGACGAACCGACCGCCAATCTCGATTCAAAAACGGGCGGCAGTCTGCTGGATATGATGCGAAGCCTGAATGAAGAGACCGGAATGACTTTTGTCTTTTCGACACACGACCAGCATGTCGTCGAACGGGCCCGGCGGGTAATCATACTGGAAGACGGGGTAATTTTAAAGGAAAAAAAGCAATGAGGAAATCGACCGGAATATTCCTGGCGTCCGCCGTATTGCTTTCGGCTTTTCCCCTGTACGGCGCGGATTGTTCGTTTCACGGGACATACTCATCCTCGTTATACGGATTGTATAATCCGATGTTCGAAAATCGCTTTTACGGCTATGCCCTCTCTCCGCTCGATGCGGAAATGAAACTCTCTCCTTCGGAATGGCTCGAGTTTTCCGCCTCAGGTTCCCTTTCCGTCAGACTGCTTCCGGAAGGCCTCCCGCAGGATATCGTTTTAACCGGCGGACGAGCCGATGATAATTTTCTTATCGCAGACCCACCGGAACGTATCCTGCCTCCGGGCGACGCGGATGCGGAAAATATCGGTCTTTACATCGACCTTGCCGGGCTTGCCGCGACGATATATCTGCCGTTCGCGGACGTGTATATCGGGAGACAGCTTGTTTCATGGGGAAGCGCGCATGTCATCAACCCCTCGGACATCTTCGGTCAACAGGGGCTCACCAGGACGGACACGGGAACGAAAAAGGGAATCGACGCGGTCAGGGTACGTATCCCCTTCGGCATGATGAACGAGATCGATCTTGGGTTCGCGGGAGGGAAAGATCTCCTCATCGAAGAAAGCGCTTTCTTCCTGCGAATCAAGGGCTACTTCCTCGAAACTGACGCCTTTGTCCTAGTCATGGACGACCGGGAAGACCTTCTTATCGGTGTCGATATCACACGCCCGATCGGAAAGGCGGGGACGTGGATAGAGGGTGTCACCGTCATCCCGGACACCTTTGCCGCCGGAGGGGAGAATCCGCGTACTGATCATACCTATGTCAAAACATCGGCCGGAATCGATTATCAATTCAACAACTCGTTCTACGGTTTTATCGAATATCATTTCAATTCGGCCGGAAAAACAGATCCTGCTGACTACGCAGATATTCCTGTAAATCCCGGCGATAATCCGGCATATGATGATGGAAAGACCCCGCTCATGGGAACTCATTATCTCGGGGCCGGATTCACGTATCAGATAACCCCGCTATTGCCTATTTCGACCCTGATTCTTTTCAACATCTGCGATCAATCCTTTCTTCTGAGTTCGGAGATTGAATACAATTTCGCTGAAAACATCTACTTGACCGGAGGGATCTCGGCAGGACTGGGAAAGGAACCGGAGAGTCTCGGCGGTATTGTAACATCGTACGGATCCGAATTCGGTGCATATCCCATGGTCGTCCATACTTCTTTGAGGATTTATTTTTAGAAGCCGGATACGGTATCCGGTTACCCATCGGTCGTCACGGTTTCGCTTTCAGGCTGAATATGCGGGGGCTTCCGTCACCGACTCCGGACGGAAGACGGCTGAAGTTAAAACCATCTCCAAAGGAGCAACTTCTTTTGGACGTCGAACTTCCTTTGGAATTCGTTTGCTTGTGGTAATCAAACGGAGAGGACAATGACAAGATGATTAAAGAAAGACACGGAAGCATTAATTCACTTGACGACCTCTACAGGGCGGTCCGGAAGACCATGACGATCCGGAAGAAAATGGTGAAAGCATATTTTAAAAACAGAAGATGGGCGGCGAATGACATCCGGATCCTGCAATCCATCCTTGACGCGCTCAATGACATACCGAAGTCGGACGGAAACGCCCTTCTCGATACCCCGTTCAGCCGGAAGATGAAAGTGGATGTGAGTTACGAAATAAAGGAACTCGAAAAAGATATCGAGTTTCTCTCCCCCGGCCGCAAGGATTCATTGACCGATTATCTGGCCCGTATCCATACAGAATTCGCATCACAGGTACGCAACGGCGTCAAATTCCTTTCCGGTTTTCGGATTCGAAATCTCGTCACCGACCGTGACGGAACGATCAACAATTACTGCGCCCGGTACCGGACGTCGGTCCAGTCGATCTATAACGCGGTGTATCTGACCTCGTTCGCTCAGGCCCTGACCGGCCGCGCCGTGATTCTCTCATCGGCCCCATTGCGGGACATGCTCGATGTGGTCATCGATCCGTTCCACCTTTTTATCCACGCCGGTTCCAAGGGAAGGGAGTTCATGGACGAAAAACGAAGGAAACACATCTGGCCCCTCACACCGCAGGAAAAAAAGATACTGAAAACACTCAATGAAAGGATAAGCGCGTTATTGAAAGAAGGCGAAAACCGGCTTTTCCTTCAGATCGGGTCCGGATTCCAGCAAAAATTCGGGCAAACGACAATCGCCTATCAGGACACCTTCGAATCGGTTCCCAAAGAAAAATCACGGGATTTCATCCGGCGCGTAAGAGAGATTATTCGCATAACGGATCCCGAATGCATTTTCTTCAGGACGGAAGAAACCGGCAAGGATCTCGAGATCCTGCTGACGGTAAAGGAAAAGGACCGGGCGCTGAAAGACTTTGATAAAGGCGACGGTGTCCTTTTTATCGACGGCAACATCGAGGGCGGTATTCTCGGTAAAACCACCCTTGTCTGCGGAGACACCTTTTCAGACCTTCCCATGCTCCGCAAAGCGATGGAGAGGGGCCGCGGGAATATAATTTCGATATTCGTCACCGGGGATACCGGTCTCCGGAACCAGGTCGCCTCGGTCTGTCCCGAAAGCTTTTTTACCGATAATCCCGATATTCTTGTGGCCATATTGTTTGCGGCGGGCCTCCAATGCGAAAGGAGGTTCCTCCGTTAGCGGTGGGCATCGGAATACCCTCCCCTGTACGGGTATATTATTATATAATCAGAAAGGAGTTTTTTTGCACATGAAATTACGGCAGTTCAGAGGGATTGTATTCGATCTCGACGGCGTCATCACTCGAACCGCACTCGTCCATTACAAAGCCTGGAAAAAAACATTCGACGCCTTCCTCGAAAAAAAAGGAAGCGAGGAAGGAAAAAAATATCGTCCGTTTGAATATGAGGAAGATTATATTCCCTTTGTCGACGGCAAGCCGCGTTATGACGGCGTTCAAAGTTTCCTCTCATCCCGCGATATTTCACTTACCTACGGTGAACCGGGAGACAGCGGAGAAAAGAAGAGCATTTGCGGAATCGGAAACAAAAAAAACGAAACGTTTCGCGAACTGGTTTCCACGGAAGGAGTGGAAGTCTACGAAGGGGCCATTGCGTTTATACGGAGTCTCAAAAAAAAGGGGATACGACTCGGGGTGGCCTCGTCCAGTAAAAACTGCCGGTATATCCTCGAAAAAACGGGTATCATCGATCTCTTTCAGGCAGTTGTCGGTGGGCTTGTTTCAAAAGAAATGAAGCTGAACGGCAAACCGGCCCCCGATATTTTCATCGAGGCCGCCCGGCGGCTCGGGCTTACGCCCGACGAGTGCGTGATGGTGGAAGACGCGCTTTCGGGTGTTGAGGCCGGAAGCAACGGAAACTTCTCCCTCGTCATCGGAATCTCCCGTAACGGAAACAACTCGGACGCGCTTTACGCCCACGGGGCCGATATGGTGGTGAGGCACCTTGGTGAAGTCGACTATAAAGCCATAAAACACTGGTTCGATGAGGGGCTCGCAAAGGACGGGTGGTCTCTTTTGTACCGAAGCCATAAACCGGGTGAAGAAAAACTGCGGGAGGCCCTGACGACCGTAGGGAACGGGTATTTCGGAACACGAGGATGCCTCGTGAGTGAGAAATCCTCCGAGTATCATTACCCCGGCACCTATATCGCCGGTGTCTACAACCGGCTTCCGACTGAAATTCACGGTAACACGATTTACAATAACGATCTGGTCAATTGCCCAAACTGGCTGCTTTTACAGATCAAAATCGGCGATTCGGGCATCGCCTCCCTCTACGAATCGGAGATTCTGGAATACAGGCAGGAACTCGATATGAAAAATGCCGTTCTGAAAAGGGAAATCACCTTCAAGGACGAAAAAAACCGGATAACGACATTCAAAACATACAGGTTCGCGAGTATGGCCAATCCGCATTATGCCGCCCTGAAAGTCGTCGTCATTCCCCGTAATTATTCGGAGCCGGTCACCGTCATTTCAGCCCTTGACGGGACGGTCATCAACTACGGGGTGGAGCGTTACCGGAATCTCAGCTCGAATCACCTTTCATCGGTCTCCGAACATGAAGCGGACGACACCATGTTTCTCGTGACCCGGACCAATACATCGAAAATATCGATATTTACCGGGGCGAAAACATTGATCGCCTCGAAGCACAAAAAGGGGAATCCGGTAAGGGAAACGACTATCGATGCAGGATATATTTCGCAAACCCTCACGATAGACTGTCTCAAAGGCGAAGCGGTGGAAATCCACAAGCTGGTGAGTATTTTCACCTCCAATGACAGGGACTCGGACAATCCCGAACATGACTGGGTGAAAAGCCTTGATCATATCGGGTCATTCGATACCATGCTGCAGTCCCATACACTGGAATGGCACAAACTCTGGCAGGTGAGCGATATCGAGATTCACGGGGACCGGTTCGTTCAAAAAGCGGTCAGGCTGCACCTGTATCATCTGATGTCGACAGCCTCGGAGCACAACAAATATATCGATGCGGGGCTCCCGGCCAGGGGACTGCACGGCGAGGCTTATCGGGGCCATATCTTCTGGGATACAGTGTTCATCCTTCCTTTTTACAATCTTCATTTTCCCGGCATCTCCCGCTCCCTGCTTATGTACCGGTACCACAGACTCGATGCGGCACGGGAATCCGCCCGCAGGGCCGGATACGCCGGGGCGATGTATCCATGGCAGTCGGCGGACAGCGGAAAAGAGGAATCACAGACCCTTCATTTCAATCCCCTTTCCGGAGAATGGGATCCGGATCTCAGCAGCCTGCAGCGGCATGTCTCTATCGCGATTCTCTATAATATTTTCCGGTATTTTTATACCACCATGGATACGGATTTCTTATACAATTACGGGGCTGAAATGATCATTGAAATCATCAGGTTCTGGGCGAGTCTTGCACATTTTGAGGATGCCGACGGGAAATATCACATCGAAGGGGTGATGGGGCCGGACGAATTCCACGAAAAATATCCCGGAAGCGAAAAAGGCGGATTCAGGGACAATGCATACACCAATATAATGGTCGGCTGGCTTCTGCACAAGGGGATTAAGATGATGGACGAAATGCCGGCCGCGATTACCGAACGTCTTTCGAAAAAGATCGGCTTCGAGCCGGAAGAAAAAGAGAAATGGAAAGCGATACGCAGCAAACTCAAGGTCGTCTTGCAGGAAAACGGGATTATATCTCAATTCGACGGTTTCTCCAAACTCAAGGATCTCGATTTCAAGGCGTACCGTGAAAAATACGGGGACATTCACAGGATGGACAGAATTCTCAAATCCGAGGGAGACACACCAAACAGATACAAGATGGCAAAACAGGCGGATGTCCTGATGGTCTATTATCTTATCGCACCGGGGCAGGTCAATCATATTCTTGATATCATGGGCTATGATACCGGACTCAGCCCGGAGGAATTGTTCAAGAGGAATTACGAGTACTATTCCGGCATTACCACCAATGGGTCGACCCTCAGCCACATCGTCCACGCGTCGATCGTGAAATATCTTTCCACGCACACATCCGAGAAATGGGAAAGGTTCCTGACGGTCATGAAAAGCGATATCTCGGACATTCAGGGGGGCACGACCCAGGAAGGCATTCACACCGGGGTGATGGGCGGCAGTATAAGGATTATATTCAACAGTTTTGCGGGGATCAATCTCTTTACCGATTACATCCATATCATGCCCGAACTTCCTTCTCACTGGAAATGCCTTTCTTTTGCCTTCAAATATAAAGACAACCGGTATCGTCTTCACATCGACAGGGAAAAAGTAACGGTGACCGTGACGGGAACGGGAGAAAGCCCCGCGATTGAGATCAACGGGAAAACGTATCGCCTGAAATTCGGCAGAAAAACGGTATTCGCCTATATGCCGCGAAATCATGAAAAAGAAAGGAAGCAAGAAGATGGCTGATATTTTTTCACATTCGGACGGAGAGACGGCGGCTGCGGAATATGGAGCGGAAACGGATGAAAACAACGCCTGTTTGAAACGGGGGCCCCTGATCATCGCCTCATGTGAGTCCTCTTCCGGATTCGCATCCGAAGTGTCCCGCATCTACAACCGGTTTATCAGGTCGCGAAAAGACTCATGGAAGAAAAAGGTATCGGGGAATTGTATATGGGTATTTCCCACAACCTCTTTTCGAAAAAGGCTTATCGAAGAATCATGGAAATGCGGAAGAAATATTCGTTGCGGAAACTCGATGTCACGAACAGTATCCCGCAAACCGAAGATTTCAAACAGCTTCCGTTTTTCACCGAATACGACCTTGCGGTGATTTTCGCGAATGAAATCGGCGGATCCGGCCGGTACTTTCCGGAAAGAGATCAACGGTAACGCGATACCAATCATTTATAACAAGGGAGCATTTATGGTAGCGTGTTAAGGAGAAATATAAATACAAGAAGGAGGAATTATCATGGATTTGATCAAATATCGAATGGCGATTGTCAACAATGATAAAAAGGAAACGGAAAACCTGCGCCGCGAACTCATCGAAGCGATCCAGCAGGACGCCGACATCACCGATGCGACGAATATTTCCGTCAATGTGACTGGTAAAAAGGCGACCGGCACAATATCGATCGAATTGTTCGGAAAGGTCAACAACGAAACAGACAAAGACCGGGCGGGTGAAATAGTCGAAAAGAAGGTGGAAGATAACGCCACGGTGGAAAACAACATAACGATCGATCCCGGTTTCCAGACACCATAGGCATGAAAACACTTTCGGGAGTGGGAAAATGATCAGTAATAAATAGAATATGCCACTTAATGTTAATCGTCTAATTTCTGATAGTTTTAGTCTGTTGTTATATTTTTACCAATATTAAGGAGGTTATATGAAAAAACGAAGAGTTTTCATTATGTGTATCGTGTGTGCCGCTTTGTTTTTTCTGGCGGCATGCCAGCCGAAAGAATCGAATGTCACCGTGCTCGGCGTATGGGGCGGCAGTGAACTCGAGGTATTCAACAAGATCATTGACAATTTCGAGCGTTCGAACAATGTCAAGGTCGAGTTTGAATCCACGCGCGACATAAATGCGATTCTCACATCGAGAGTCGAGGCGGGAAATCCGCCCGATATCGCGATTCTTCCGCAACTCTCACTGGTCGTGGATCTCGCAAAAGAAGGAAAACTCCTCGCGCTGAATACCATCGTCGATATGAAAAAGATCCGGGAAGGGTATTCGCAGACATGGCTCGATCTCGGTTCCGTTGACGGCAAATTTTACGGATTGTTCTTTAAAACCGCGGTCAAGGGACTGGTCTACTACAGCCCGGAGGCTTTTGCCGATGCCGGTGTATCGGTTCCGGAAAGCTGGGATCAGTTGCTTGCGATCTCGAACGATATCGTCGATCAGGGAAAAACACCCTGGGCCGTGGGTATCGAATCGGGAGACGCAAGCGGTTGGCCGGCCACGGACTGGATAGAAAATATATTTGTCCGTTCATTCGGGCCGGAGTCCTACCGTGACTGGTATGAAGGAAAACTCGCATGGACATCGGAGCAGGTAACACTCGCGTGGAAACGTTTCGGCGCCATCGCCGCCGATAACAAAATGGTCTATGGCGGAAGGGACGGCGTCATTTCCACAAGTTTCCAGGACGCGGCCAATCCGGTTTTTTCCAGTCCGCCGAAAGCCTATATGATCCAGCAGGCGAGCTTTATGGCCGGTATGATACGGGATAATTTCCCCGACCTCTCATACCCCGCGAATTTCAATTTCTTTGTGCTCCCCCCCATCAACCCCTCGTATTCGGCGGTCGAAATCGGGGGCGACGTTCTCGTTGCCTTCAATGACACGCCGGGGGTAAAGGCCTTTATGAATTATCTCGCGACTGCGGAAGCCCAGGCGTATTTCGCCCAAACGGGTGCGACCATGCCGAACAAAAACCTGTCGATCGACGCCTACGAAACGGATATCGACAAGGAGTTCGCGAGAATCTTAAACGACGCCGATACGGTCGTATTCGACGCGTCGGACATGATGCCGAGTGAAATCAATTCGGCTTTCTGGTCCGCGACAATCGACTATGTCAGGAATCCGGAACGGCTCGATGAAATTCTGGCCGGACTGGAAAATGTCCGCAAGGATGTTTATGAATAACCTCTACCGACCGTGATGACGGCCCTGAGCCGTTCAACGATAATGAAGCGGGAATGTTTCATGCACTCCCGCTTCATTGTGATTAATGACGGGGAGAATAGTTCGATCTCGATGAAAAATGACGGCGGATGACCATGCAGAAAATCATTATCGCAATCGCTTATGGGCTTGCCATACCTTTTGTCTTCTTTTTGTATATGTTCGCGACAGAGCGTATATCAGCCTCAAGAAAAAGCGGGAGGAGGGGTGCGACCCTCCTGCCGTGGCTCTGGCTGGCACCTTCTCTGGGCGTCCTGTTGTTTTTCCTTGTGTACCCGATAATCAATACGATCATCATCAGTTTCATGAATGCCGATTCGAGTGAGATCGTCGGATTCGACAACTACGCTTTCATTTTTACCAACAAGCACATGCTTGTCGCACTCAGGAACAATCTGCTGTGGATCGTCTTTTTTACCCTTGTCACCGTCGTATTGGGTCTGATACTCGCGGTCCTGACGGACAGAATACGGTATGAAGTCGCCGCAAAAGCGATCGTTTTCCTCCCCGCCTGTATTTCGTTTGTGGCCGCCGGGATTATCTGGAAGTTCATGTATACATACAAACCGAAAGGTGAGCCGCAGATCGGGACCCTGAACGCGGTCCTTTCGTTCATGTTTCCCGATTTCGAACCCCAGGCATGGCTTTTCAATCCCGCATTCAACAACTGGGCGCTAATTCTCGTCGGCATATGGATATGGACCGGTTTCGCTCTGGTGATATTCTCTGCAAGCCTGAAGGGGATATCGGCAGATCTTATCGACGCGGCGCGAATCGACGGCGCGGGTGAGATCGCCATATTTTTCCGAATCATCCTTCCGCTAATGGCGAGAACGATCACCGTTGTGGTCACCTATTTCGTCATCAATGTTTTAAAAATTTTCGATATCATCTATGTCATGACCAATGGCAATCTCGAGACCGAAGTGATCGCGAACAGGATGTACAAGGAAATGTTCACCTTCAGAAACTTCGGCAGGGCGGGCGCCATCGCCGTCATCCTGTTGATCGCCGTTATCCCCGTTGTCGTCATGAATATCAGACGCTTTTCACGTGGAGTATCGTAATGAAAAAGAAATCCGCTTCCGATGTGAAAAAGATTGAAATGGGGAGAAAACTCGTAAAAGGAGTTTTCGCGTTTCCCGTGCATCTTGTCATTATCCTCATCTGCATCATCTGGATCATGCCCTCGCTTGGTCTCCTTGTGAGTTCACTGCGGCCGCGCCATCTCATCAACCAGTCCGGCTGGTGGACCGCCTTTCGGACACCCTTTCAGTTTACGCTGGACAATTATATCCACGTCATCGATACGAACAACATGGGCCGCAGCTTCCTGAACAGCCTCATGATCGCGATTCCGGCGACGATATTCCCCACCATTATCGCCGCGTTTGCCGCCTATGCCTTTTCATGGATGCGGTTTCCCGGCAGAAACCTCCTCTTTCTCTGCATTGTGGGCTTTCTCGTCGTTCCGATTCAGATGACCCTGATCCCCGTTTTACGTGTCTTTAACCGGCTGCATCTCACCGGTACATTTTTGGGTATATGGCTGGCCCATACGGCCTACGGACTCCCCTTTTCAATATATCTATTGAGAAATTTTATCGATGAACTGCCCTTCCAGATGCTCGAGTCGGCAAAAATGGACGGCGCCTCCCATCTCCGGATTTTTATCGCGATCATCCTTCCGACCTCCGTCCCCGCCATCGCCTCGCTTGCCATTTTCCAGTTCATGTGGGTGTGGAACGATCTGCTCGTCGCGCTGATCTATCTCGGCGGGACCCCCGATGTCGCACCGATGACCGTGACCATAAGTCACCTCACGAGTTCATACGGAAGCGGATGGCAATATCTGACCGCAGCGGCTTTCATTTCGATGATGCTCCCCATGATCATTTTCTTTTCGATGCAGAAATATTTTATCCGCGGCATCACGGCGGGCTCGGTAAAGGAATAATTCCATATGAGGCACCGGTGAGGTTCCCTCTCAAGAAATACGCGTGCCGTATCATTGTAAAAAAAGGCCGTTCATTACCGCCGGGGCGGAATCATTCCCCGAGCGACCTCGTGAAGACGACGTTTGTCCCGGTTCCTTCAACATCATGAATCAGAATATCTCCGCAGGAAACCGGGACGCCGACCGTCATGCCGTACAGGCGTCGAAGCAGGGGACGGATATGTTCCCTGAGAAGGGGCTTGTCGGTTTTAACCGGAACGTACGGGTTCTTGAGTGATTTTGTTTTCACCGTCGCGGTGACGATCCGTTTCGGGGCGGAAAACTCTTCCCGCCCGTATACCTCACCCCGGGGGCATTGATTACCCGTCACACCCACCGAACCGTCTTCATCCTGTGAGACGACCAGGCGGCACCCGAGGGGACATGAAATACAGATCATCTCCTTTTTCATTGTTCGTTATCCTTTTCACCGGAGGGAAATTTCAACCACATTGTGGTCCCCCGGATCTGCCTTTTCGACATCGGCCGGCTTCAAAATCGTCCGAACCATTTCCGAAGGCTGTACGTGCAGAAGTTTTTTCGTCCTGACGACCTTCCCGTTCAGTGAAACGGAAAGCATGACATTGTTTTTCACGATAAAGGGGCGGAAAAACAATATAGTGTCCTTTTGGTAATGAAACTTGTTCGGAACGACATAGATGACATTCGGTCCCGCCTTTACCGTTCCCTGAGAAGGTGGCGGTCCCTCGGATGTCAAATAACGGGCGACACAATCGGCGCACCGCCTCGATTCTTCCGAAACAAAATCCACCAGGTCGTGGACATGCAGGACGTTCCCGCAGGCAAATACTCCTTCGACGGATGTCATATAATTCGCATCGACATAGGGCCCGTGGGTATCCTGATTGATGGCAACGCCGATTTCCTTTGACAATTCGTTCTCCGGAATCAGTCCCACCGAAAGAAGGATTGTGTCGCATTCGATGGAAAAAGCCCGTTTGTGATCGGCCTTGCCGTCGACCAGTGGCGCGACCTCGACCCCGGCCACCCTGTCGCGTCCGAAAATTCCGGTAACCAGGTGACTCAGATAAAGGGGGATATTGAAATCATTGAGGCATTGGCTGATGTTCCTGCTCAATCCCGAGGGATAGGGAAGAATTTCCGTTACCCCAGATACCTTCGCACCGATCCATGTCATTCGCCTTGCCATAATGAGACCGATATCGCCGGAACCCATGATCACGGCGTTTCTTCCCGGAACATATCCTTCGATATTGATCAATCGCTGGGCAAGCCCTGCGGTAAAAATACCAGACGGACGCGTCCCCGCAGTACCTATATTGCCGCGGTTTCGTTCGCGGCATCCCATGCAGAGAATAACGGCCGGGGCCGTAAGAACGAGCACACCGTAGAAGGGAGAATAAACGATCACCCGCTTTTTCGGGGTCCCGGCATCGATACCGACCACCGTCGAGTTGAGAAAGACATCGACGGCCGCACGACGCCCGATTTCACCCACATACCGCTCGGCATATTCTGGCCCGGTAAGTTCTTCCCGGAACTCGTGAATGCCGAAACCGTTATGAATACACTGGTACAGTATTCCCCCGAGAGTTTCTTCACGGTCGACAATCGCACATTCGAGCCCCTTTTCCGCACAACGCACGGCGGCGGCCATACCGGCCGCCCCGCCGCCGATAATGACGGCATCATAGGCTTTACCGGTCCGCTGGTTCATGGTTTTCCGCCTTTTCCGGCTGTTGCGATGCATTCTTTTCCGGGTACCACCCATCCGTGGATATATGACCCTGAATAAGAAAACTCATACCGCCGCGTTTGGTCAATTCGTCAGCCCCCGTTCCCGTCTCCCGCATGAGAATTTTCATTATCTTGTAGGTACAAAAGCCTCCCTGGCACCTTCCCATTCCGGCACGCGTATAAAATTTGATACCGTCGAGTGTCGTATGGCCTTTTCGAATCGCCTCGACAACCTCCGCTTCACTGACACATTCACACCTGCAGACGACATGCCCGTACGATGGATCTTTTTCAATAAGTTTGGTGATCTCTTCGGCACCGGAATCACGTATCCGGTGGGGTTTCCCGATAACCGGATCGAAACGCCTTTTTTTGACGAGTCGCAAACCGCGGTCCTCGAGCAACCCGGTCACATACAAAGCGATGGCCGGCGAGGCGGTAAGCCCCGGCGACTGAATGCCGGCAACCTGTATGACGTTTGGCGCCTTTTTCGATAGATCGATATAAAAATCGTTTCCTTTCAACGTCGGACGCAGCCCGGCGAAGGATGTGATAATTTCCTTCTTCGATATGGCGTCCACCATCCTCCGGGCTTCCGAAAATACTTCTTCCAGATTTTTATATGTCGTTGAGTAATCTTCCTTGTCGTTGATATCTTCCGCCGTGGGGCCGATCATCATCGTTCCATAAACCGTGGGTATGATGAGAATTCCCTTCGAATTCGAGCGGGGAACGGGAAAAATCACCTGACGGGGGAACCCTTTCGCGTTTCTTTCGAGTATATACTCCTCTCCCTTTCTCGGGATTATTTTGAAATCATCAGCATGAAGAATTCTCGACACATCATCCGCGTGGAGTCCAGCAGCATTGATCACATAACGCGACCTGACCTTTTCATTGTAGGTGGAATAAAGGGTATAGACTCCCGCGGAATATTCGGCGCGTTCGACATTGAAATCGGTATGGAGATCGACACCGTTTTTTCGGGCGGATTCCATAAGCGAAAAGACGAACTGATACGGTTCGATAATGCCGCCCGAGGGCGCGTAGAGTCCCCCGATCACGTCACGGTTGAGTCCCGGTTCGAGTTCATGTATCTTGTCCCTGTTGCAGATAACGATTCCCTCGACACCGTTTTTTATCCCCTGCTCATGGAGGACATTGATGACTTTCATTTCTTCATAGGAAAAGGCACAGACGATGATGCCGATTCTTTTGAACGGGAAATTGAGTTCCCGATGCAACTCGTCGAACATCCTGTTTCCCCGTGTCTCGAGTGTGGTTTTGAGTGCGCCGGGCTTATGGTGAAATCCCGCATGAATAATTCCCGAGTTGGCTTTCGAGACGCCGAATGAAACATCGACATGTTTTTCCAGAACGGCGACATCGAGTCGATATTCGGAAAGCTTCCGCGCGATCGCGCTGCCCGAGACACCCGCACCGATAATGACGATATCATAGAGGGGGATGCTCATGCCCTATGTCTCCAGTCCCCTCGAAAGCAGCCGTTCGATATTCTCACGCGCCCGTGTTTCATAACGGGTTCTGAAATAATCGGAGAGATAAATGGAAGGACGTTTGAGCATCTCCTTTAGCATCTCCGTTCTTTTATCCCGGTATTCCACGGGTGACATCATCGAGTATTCACTCTTTATTTTTTCTTCATACGCGCGAAAATCTTCCCAGGATGTACCAAGCACGGAAAGGTCGATATCACGTATCATATCGGCATCCGGCTGCTTTAGCGCATCGTCTTGTATTGCCGGTCCCGTATGATCGGTATTTCGAATCAGGGCCGTTACCTTTGCGATAAATCCCTCACCGCAGCCCGCGTCCCTCAATACATTCCCGGCATATCCGGCACTCTCACGTTCGTTGGTCGCGGCATGCGGCCGGTAAATAACGTCATGGAACCACCACGCGCACGAAAGGGCATCGCTATCCTGAAGCATATCCATGACACCGACGATCTCTTCCAGCCCCCGGACTATATGCGAAAGCGTGTGATATGCGCGCGTCTTCTCGGAATACGACTGAAGAAGCCGGTCGTATACCTGCCTGTAATTCGTCTGTTGCGTCAAGCGTTCCCAGAGTGATTGGAACCTGAGTTCACCATACATATCCACATGATTGATGATCCTGTAAAAGAGATTCCTTGTTTCATTCGGATCGGTCGAATCCGAATTGTCGTAGCGCCACATGACGCCCTGCCGTGAGCTTTCAATCCGGGCCATGATGGTTTGTGTCTTCTGATCCGTATTGAACTGACTTTGAAGCCGTTTCCGTATCTGGGTTTTCGTGAGGTCGCGTTCCCTGAGCCGGCGCTCCTGACTTTCCCTGTCCGCGGTGACAAGAACGACATTATTGTTACAAAGATTCGACATGCCCCCTTCCGCTATAAGGGCCGCATTGAAGAGGATAAGGCCTTTTTTCCCGTGAAGTTCGTGACGTAAACGGACCATAAGCGGCAGATAGAGGAGGGTATTGAGTTCCTCCAGTTTCTCACGATTGGAGAAAACGATTTCTCCGAGTACCTTTCTGTTGATACCGCCGTCTTTGAGTCTTACTTCACTCCCGAATTTTTTTTCGATCTCCTCCCTCACCTTTTGGTAAAGGGGCTCCGTGAGGTCTCCCAGGATTCGATGCCCGATA
Source organism: Spirochaetales bacterium (assembly GCA_016930085.1). NCBI lineage: Bacteria > Pseudomonadati > Spirochaetota > Spirochaetia > Spirochaetales > Spirochaetales bacterium. Next base: position 35,035 of record JAFGHO010000057.1, on the reverse strand, counting down.
TGATCGAGTTCGATATGAAAGACGGGGATATGGTGAATCAAACCCAATTCCCTGATTTTTTCACTGACATAGGATTTACCGGTCCCGATTTCTCCGGTAATCCCGATAATATATTGCCCTGACATTTTCGCTTCCAGGCACATTTTTACATGGAGGGGGACATATTCATGAACGAGGCCGTGTTCCTGCTGAAGGGCTTTGGCGGCGCTTGAACTCACATGGGTGAGATCCTGTTTCGCGGGCAGCATATAGGTATCGATGTCGAGTTTCTGACTTTCACTCAGATGATGAAGCATTACCTCGTAATCGAAATCGGCCGCGTTTCTCACCCCCTTGATAATCACCGGTATCCCGTGTTCAAAGGCATAATCGACCAGAAGCCCCTTGAACGCGACCACCTTGACATGCTCGATCCCGGCAAGGGATTTCCTCGCCATCTGCGTCCGCTCTTCAAGGGTGAAGGTATACCGCTTTCCCGGATTGACACCGATACCGACCGTCACCTCATCGAAAACGCGTGTCGCCCGCTTGACGATATCGATATGCCCGAAGGTAATCGGGTCGCCGGAAAATGCATAAATCGCCTTTTTCATACGACTCCTTTATGAAAAACAGAAAACGCCGCACTGGTATACCGGTCTTTCCGCTATTCTATCATTATTTTCGTATTCGGACAATCGGGTCCGTACCCCCGTCGTTCATAACCGGACATGGGGTTTTAACGGATCGCACAGCTTCGGTAACAGACGCCTCGCAGGTCTATGCTTCCCGTATGCGTTCGATGAGATTACGTCTCATGGCATCGAGTTCTTCCTCACTGATTCCGAACATCATCTCATACGCTTCGGCGAAAGAAACCCTGTTACCCATGATGGGGACCTTGTAGGTACGCTCTCTGTCACGAAGATCTGTTTTCTCGGAAACTGCAAGATCGATCGGCCCTTCCTTCGTTACCATCGTTCCCTGACGTATCCCTTCTTCGAGAACGAGGTCATTAAGCCCGATCGACCGGTACACCCCGCTTCCGGGCTTGAGAACGGTTTTGCCCGAGGGACGTACGCTCAAAACGGCGAATGCTTCAATCATGGAAGGATTGGCGAGTATCGAATCTTTTATCACACTTTTTTTTATTATCCCCCTCCCGCGTAACGTGCTGTTGACGACAACCGAATCCGAAATATCAATCCCGTCAGCGATAAACGAATTGACGATTCTGTTGCCGTGTGCGTCTGTCCCGTCGCTGATATTTTCGAGTTTCCGCGCAATGATTCCCCGCCCGCCCGTATCAAGAAGGGAAAGATATTTTTCCCGCATCGCGTGGTGCAGACCGATATCGGCCCAATATATCCTGTCCCCCATGTCCAATGCCTTGAAATTTACGGGTCTTCCGTGACGTTGGGCGAACAGTACCTTAATCTTCTGTACTTTTTCAAGAAAATCCGGCACTTTCTCCAAAAGAGCCCTCAGTTCCCGGTCCCGCTTCACCGTTTCGTACCAGGAGGAGAAATTGCTGTTCATCGAAAACGCCATAAGGAAATAGGGGTCGAAATCAATCGTTACGCCTTCTCTGGTAATTTCATCCGCGAATATCTCTGCAGCGATATCGAGAACGTCATAGGAAACCGCGACCGGTCCCAGACTTACCCCGGCATAGTAAAAGTTATCGGGGCCCGCCTCGACGCCGCAGTCAAGTAATTGTTTGACGATAACCGCTTTATCGTTTCTCGAAATCAACCGTACTATATTACACTCGTCATCGACAACGGTCCAGTCTTTCTGTTTGGCAAGCTCGTCGGTTATCTTCACGATCGAGATAAACTTGATCACGTCATATGATGCGAAATCATCCGGCGATGCCGGCGGCGCGGATAGATCGATTGACGGTATTTCCGTCTCGTCCCCCCATTTGTCCAGAATCCCCCTGAACCCCCTGCTTTGAATGTAATCGACGACAGGCGTAAAGTACAACAGGCCTTCCTCGATGGCACTCATGTTCCCGGGGCCCTCCCCGTCCGTCGAACTGACGACAATGGCGGGTTTTCTGTCCCCTTCTATCTGGGTGAACGGAGACATACGTTCTCCCCTCCCGAACACCATGCCGAGTAAAATGACCGAATCATTGTATGAGATACCTTTTTCCCCCGCCATGTCCTTGAACTTGTTGTACGCGAGGAGTGTGCCCAGAAAATTACCCTCGCGTGTCTTGTCGCCCGTTTTTTCCTCGAGGGAGATGACCTTAGTGCTGCCGTCGATATTGAAAATGAAAGGACTTGTTTTATCGAGTCGTTTTTGCCAGGATAGTCGGTCGGCTTCGTTTCCGGATACGACGATCACGACCTTTGTACTTTTGTTTTTTTTCGTCAGATGATGCGCATATTCTATGTTGTCCAATACCGCTTTGATATGAGACGAGATGCCCCCTCTTTCACCATCTTCCACCGGATTGCCCCTTTTTTAGTTTTTGTCACGTTATACATCGACACCAACAGGCCCATAAGGCATATTGATACATTTCTTTCTATTATATTGAATTTAAATATTTTATCAAGGTACTTCAAAAACCTGATATTTTTGATCTTTATTGTGTGTCTGCCGCGAATAACACGTGTAATTCGACTTATGAGGGAATACCGTTCACTTCCATAAAAACGGCCATCGATATCAAAAATCTTCGGTTTCGAGCCACTCGCGGGACTGTACGACGGGCAGCTGCAGCGCGCGTTCCCTGTCGAGCTCCAGTTTACCCACATGAACCGCCTGCGGGGTCTGCACCCATTTGAAGATGGAACCGGTAAACAATCTCACGAACTTCTTTATCCAGGTTGAAAGCATTCCCGGTTTGTACCACGGTGCCATTTTTTTCAATTCGTCGTCCGTCCACATTGTTCTTGTGATACGGTAGATAACGGCCGGACTCTTTTTCTCTTCGACAAGCAGGTACATACAACTGTCCAGAACGGGGAACGGCATGAGATCCTTTTCGTCTTCCTGAGCGTCGGCGAGTTCGGCCGACGCCTTTGTTTCGAGGACGTCCTTCAATCCCTGAAAACGGTAGCGCCCGTACAGGTAACCAAGCAGGGCGATAATCACCGTTTTGGGTATGTTCGCGATCAGGGAATAGGCGCCCATCATATCCCCCCCTATTGTCGTATACCCGACGGCTTTCTCCGACATATTCCCCGTCTGAATCCACATACCCCCCGAAGAGTTCGACCAGTTGAGCATCCGTTCGCCCCGTATGCGCGCCTGTATGTTCATTTTCGTGATATCGGTAACCGCCTCATCCGGCCCGAGCATGGATCCGACTTTTTCGATCTCCCGTTCAACCTCCGCCTGAATCGGTATTTCCCTGAATGTCACCCCCAATTCTTTGCAAATACGGCGGGATATATTCTTCGTCTCTTCGGAATTGTATTGCGCGGGCATTGAAAAACACCAGATAAACTCCCGTATCTTTTTCTTCATTTCCTCCTCATCGAGTCCGGAAAAGCGTTTTCTGGCAAAGAGATAACATATCATGAGACTCAACGTGGAATCCTTTCCGCCGGAAAGTGATATCCCGATCTTCCTGAATACGCCGGTTTTCTCGTAATAATCGAGTCCGCATATCAACGCGGCAATGAGGTCTTCACAATAACATTCAAAGGCGTTTTTGACGGGTCGTTCGACAGGTATGAAAAAACTTTTATTTTCGGGAATACGGAACATGCAGGCGGGGTGATTGGGCTGCGGTCCCTCCGGTACCTCGACGACCGAAACCCGTTCACCGTATTTTAAAAAGGCTTCACAGTCCGTCCGCCATGTCGTATTCTCGAAGCGCAGCCTTGCCGTCCGTTCCAGGTCGACATCCTCGCAGACGATCCCTTCACGCCACCGCGGCAATTCGGCGATCATGAGACCGTTCTGGTTGACGTACCCGCCCCCGTCGAACACGAGCGAATCGTTTCCACCGTACTGATTGACATAGACCAGGGTGACCTGGTTGTCCGCCGCCCTGGTCGATATCATCTCGCGTCTCGTGTCGACTATTCCCAACCTGAACGGCGATGCCGATATGTTTACGATCACCTCCGCGCCGTTGTAGGCCCGCCTCCTCATCGGCCCGTCGGGCGACCAGATGTCCTCGCAGATCTCGACGCCGACCATACCAAAGGGAAAGCGAAACACAAGATCGCCGAACGGGATATCTTCACCTTCTATCATGCCGCTCATACCGGCCCACCCCCGGGAAAATGTCCGCCATTCATAAAAGACGCCATAGGTGGGAAGTTTCTCCTTTGGGACAATGCCGCATATCTTACCGTTGCATATAACCGCGGCTGCATTATAGAGATTGCTTTGATGCCGCACCGTCAGTCCGACGATAAAAACCGTCGGAACGCCCGTTTTTACCCTGCTTTCAACGGCGATGCGCTTCAAGCTGTTCCATTGCGTATCGACGAACATCTTCCACTGAACAAAATCCTCGCACGGATATCCGGCGATCACCTGTTCATGAAAACAGCCGATGCCGCACGAGGATGATTTCATTTCTTTCATCGCGCCAATTATTTTTTCCGTATTGTCAACGACCGCACCGACTCGTGTGTTGATCGTGGCAATACCGATTTTTATAAGCCGCATATCGAGCCCCCTTGTGTCATTCTATCACGGGAATCGGTGCTTCGGAAGCCCATAGTTCGTGAATGAACCTGAAAAGCGTCTGCGTCACCGAAACCTTGTACTGTGTGGGATTGACGGGTCGCGCGTAATCTTCCCTCATTTTTTTCAGCTGCGCAAGCACATACTCCCTGCTTTTGGACAACGGCGGCAGATTGATTTTCGCTTCTCCGTCCCACACACGCGCGGTCAGCTTTCTGACCTCGTGCGGGACAATGATGACACGTTTCTTTTCCTCAAAAGGATCGATACAGAGTATCTTTTCTCCTTTTTCAGGTATCTCCTCACCGACCATGATCATAATATCGGCAAGCGGTATCGAATCCTTCCCGATAAGTCGATAGACGTCTTTTCTGCCCGGAATCGTCACCTTGATTATCTGTTGCGAGATTTTAATCCTCGGGCTTCCTTCTATTTCGACGAGTTTATAGACGCATCCCAGGGCAGGCTGGGCCTGACAGGTGACAAGATGCGTGCCGACACCAAAGATATCGATCTCGTTACCCTGCCTTTCGAGTGAAAGCAGGATTTCCTCATTAATATCATTGCTCGCTGCGATAAGAAGCCCGGAAAAATCCACACCTGTCCGTTCCGCGGTTTCCCGAAACATTTTCCTGCTTTCCCGCGAAAGAAAGGCAAGATCTCCGGAATCGAGTCTGATGCCGACCGGCTCGTAACCCAGACGGCTCAATGCCACGGCGACACACAGAAAATTGGGGACGCCGGACTTCAGCGTATCGTAGGTATCGACGAGCGCGAGAAAATTATCGGGGAATGCCTGCGCATATGCGATATAAGCGGCGAGTTCGCCTTCATTTGTGTTCGTGAATCCCAGCTGTTCGCGGATGGCAAGGACTGATTTCAAAAGATTACCAGCGGGGTTTTTCTTGTTTTTGGCATCCCCCTTTTTGCCGACATCCTCGATGCCGTGAAATGCCTGGACGAATGAATGTGCGTGCGTTCCCTTGACGGGGAGTTCAAACAGTCTGCCCGCAAGCACATTGCTTGTTCCGTCAAAACCGCCCAAATAACTGTACCTGGATGCCGAAATACCGCCATCCGGCCCCTGGGCGCGTCTCAAACCGAACTCTAAAAGCCGTTTGTCAAAACCGGATGCGATCCGGAATCTGGCTGCGTTTGTTGCGACAAGCGAAGCATAATTGACAAGGGTGAGAAGCGTGGTTTCAAGAAGCTGACAGATAGCAAGCGGCCCTTCAATGCGAAGGAGAGGCTCTTTCGGGAAGACGACGGTTCCTTCTTCGACGGAATAAACCTTGATATCCGAACAGTTGATTGTTTTCAACCACCTGAGAAACTCTTTTTCGCAGCCCGGAAGTAGTTTTTCACCGATATACGCAACGTCCTCATCAGTTATCGAATACGATGCGATAAATCGAAGTACTTCGCTTAACCCGGCAAAAACAGTAAACGCTCCCTGGAAGGGATTTTTTCTGAAAAAAAGATCGAAGACCGCCTCTTTGTCATGAATACCGTTTTTCCAGTACGCATACGCCATGGTAATCTGGTATAGATCGGTCAAAAGAGGTCCCACGAACGAGTTTGTCGGTTTTATCATCGTCGCTCCTTTCTCCAGCGTGGTCGCCCGGCATTGCAAGCCGATTCGGCAGGTGATTGTTCCGTTGCCGGGTCCCTCTCGGATAAAAAAATTATCGTATGTCGAGAGTGAAAACCGGTCAATGTGGAGTATAAAACACTTCGGCCCGCATCGCAAGTGAATGAGGATATGTATCGCCGCTTCCGTCCGGTGGAATGTAATGTTGCTTGAATTTTTTTCAAATTCAACAATAATTTTAAGTGTGGAAAAAAAAGAAAGATTGATAAGGATTCTCTTTATCGATCCCGATCATACACACAGCTCATATTTTATACGGCTTGTAAAGGAATCCGGTCACCAGATAACGTGTTTTCCCGTATTTTCTTTTCAGGAAGCAAAAAAAAGGCTCGACAGCGATTCCTTTGATATCGTTATCGGAAATTATAATCTCGACAATACGACAATTTTAGATCTCTCGCCCTTCATCGGGAAAACACCCCTTGTCATTACGGGATCAATCGAACGGTCAAGCGACCTTGTCAAAGCCCTGGAATCCGGCGCCGAAGATTATGTCATCAAGGACGATCGGAATATATACTGTAAAACACTGCTCATCAAGGTGATCAAGATCATCCGGACAAAGATACTGAAGGGGTATGTGGTAAAAAGCAGAGTCGATGAATTGCTTTACAGAGATATAATGGAAAATATCCCCGATATCATTTATAAAATCGATCCGAACGGTTTTTTCACCTACATTAACAGTGCTGTAAAAATGCTCGGTTATACCCAGAACGAACTTATCGGAAAACATTTCAGAAAAATACTTCACCCGGAGGATTATCATAAAGTTTCAAGAAAAGAGGCGGAAATGAATAACTATACGCTCAATGACCCGCTTCAAGGACCGCCGAAATTTTTCGATGAACGGAGGAGGGGGGAGCGGAAGACAACCGGACTTGAGGTACGGCTGATACCAAAAACATGGTCCAAACAAACGGCGGATTCCATGGTGATTATCGGTTCGGTTATATCGTTTGGAGAAATTAACGCACAGGGCCACTATAAACCGGAGGATAACAGATTTCTCGGAACGATCGGTATCATTCACGACATCACCACGCGCCGGAAATCCGAATCGCTTCTCAGGAAACTCTATGAAGCGGTCGATCACAGCCCCCTTTCAATCATTATCACCGATTCGAACGGAAATATCGAATATGTGAACCCCTTTTTCATTCACCTCACCAACTACACACCCGGAGAAATCATCGGAAAACATATAAGTCAATTTTCGGGTAACGGTAAAAAGGACGGGAAACAGCCCGATTACCGGTCGATCATCACGACCGGCGAACGTTTCCAGGGGGAGGTGGTGAGTTCAAGAAAAAACGGGGACACCTACTGGGAATCGGTAACAATGACACCCATCCGGGACCCGAACGGCAAGGTGACCAATTACGTGATTATCAAAATGGATATCTCTTCCTACAAGAAAGCACAAATCGAACTCCAAAACGCGCATGACGAACTCGACCGGCGCGTCACCGAACGGACGCAAGAACTACAGAAGACAAATGAAACCCTGAGACTTGAAATCGCCGATCACAGCCGTGCCGAAGAAGAAAAGATAAAACTCGAAAATCAGTTGCGCCAGACGCACAGACTCGAGATGATCGGTACCCTTGCCGGCGGTATCGCCCATGATTTCAACAATATCCTTGCACCGATTATCGGATTTACGGAAATGATCCTGGAAGACATTCCGGAGGACGATCCGGTTTCGACAAACCTCACATATGTACTGGAGGCGGCCAACCGCGCCAAAGATCTGGTCCAGCAGATCCTTACTTTTTCGCGACAGGTCGAACACGAGGCGGTCCCCGTCATGGTACAGCCGCTCATCAAGGAACTTCTCAAACTTCTCCGGGCGACAATACCGAAAACAATCAGTATAAAACACTATATCAGCCCACGGTGCGGGGCCGTCATGATCGATCCGACACATTTTTATCAGATAATCATGAATCTCTGCACGAATGCCTTTCACGCAATGCGCGAAGCGGGTGGAACGCTCGAAATTAATCTCAATCCCGAAAAAATCAGTATCGAAAAAGCGCGTTCGATTGCGGAATTGAAACACGGCGACTACCTTAGCATAAAGGTAAAGGACACGGGTCACGGGATGGAACGGGCGGTATTGGACCGTATTTTCGATCCTTTCTTCACCACTAAAAAGGTGGGAGAAGGGAGCGGTCTGGGGCTTTCCGTTGTCCATGGGATCGTCACAAGCTACGGGGGCGCGATCCTGGTGGAGAGTGAAGTCGGGGTCGGCACGACATTTACCGTTTATCTTCCCCGCATCGACAGCGAGGTCCTTGTCGGTACGGAAAAAAAGCCGAATATTCCCCGCGGCACCGAACGGATCCTCTTTGTCGACGATGAAAAACAGATCGCCCTTATGGGCAAAGAAATGCTCGAACGGCTGGGATACGAGGTCACCATGCTTACCGACAGTGAAAAGGCGCTCGACTATTTCAAGGCAAATGCCGCCTCGATCGATCTTCTCGTCACCGACCAGACAATGCCCGGAATGACGGGCGCCAGGCTGGCGGTCGAATGTATGCGGATTAAGCCGGGCCTTCCGGTCATTCTCATCACCGGATTCAGCGAACAGATCACGGATGAAGAGAGTAAGAAAATAGGTATCCGGGAGTATGTGATGAAACCTATCGCTTTTCGTGAAATAAGCCAGGCGATACGCCGCGCGCTTGAAATGAAAGAGAAATGACCGGGGGGCGTATCGCCTTTTGTGATTACATACCCGGTGTTGCATTGTTTATTTTTTACGATTACCTTTTAATCGGCGGAAGCTATGGATAAAAAAAAGGATAACAGGACAAACAGGATACATATCGATAACCTCTCGAGTGAAGAACGGCAACAATTGAGAGAACAACTGCTTGCCGATGACGAAAAAAATTATCTGGAACTCATCCGGATTATAACCTTTTCGGGGAATGTCGCGACAAAGATAATCGGACTCCTTGACGAAAAGACCATTCTGAAAACCGTTATCGATGAGTTTAAAACGATCAAAAAATATTCCGCCGTTATTTTTCTCCATTCCAACGACAGAAAGACACTCACGATCGAAACGATTACCCTCGATCGAAAGACACTTGCCGATGTGGAAGCAGTATCGGGTGCCGGGATCGATGACTTCATCATCGATCCGATAAAATCGCCGATCCTCAGGGGGGTCGTGGAAGGTAAAAAAACGGTTTTGGTCACCGCCATCGATATTATAAAAGAGTTTGTCCCCCAAAAAATTGCTAAAACAATTTCACGAATCATCAAATGCGACAACCAGAAAATCATCCTCGCCCCGCTCATCCGTGAAGAAAAAAGTATCGGGGTATTCGGTATGTCGGGACCCGAACTCGCCGAATATTTCCTGCCGTCTGCGAACAATCTCGCGACGATTATATCAGACGCACTCCAGCTTTGTTACGAGCAGAAGCAGCGGCTGAAAACGGAAATCGACCTGATCAAGGAAAAGTCGTATCTTCAGACGGCCTACAGTGTGTCGGTCATCCTCGGCTCGTCCGGTGATTTTGACGAGGCTTCACGGGTGATTCGGGAGGAACTGGATCTGGGGGCCGTCATCATCATCACGATCGATCAGCTTACCCATAAGGCATATACGAAAGGCATCGCGGTAGAAATGCCCGATGTTTTTTTCGGTATTGTACGGCAGATCACCATAGATCTCAAAAAAAACGGGAAGGCACGGCGTTATCTGGATTCACTCGCCTCGATTACCCATGTGACAATCGATGAATTATTCGATCATTTCATCGAAAGCGACAAGACACTCAAAAAACTTTTCGCTCCGGTCTCGAAAATCATTGCCAGGAAAAAGGCGGGAGACATTCTCGCCGGTCCCCTTCTCGATTCGTATAACAAGAAAATCGGTATTTTCTTATTCGCAAAAAAATACGGCAATTCATACTCCACGGATGAACTGCCCCTTATCAAAAGCATCGTCAATCTCGTTTCCATCTCTTTGGAAAACCAGCTGCATCAACAAAAACTGATCCGACAGATTATCACCAATAAATTCCGTACCGATATCTGGAGACTCGCGACGGACAAGCAGATGGACGGGGATACGCTTATTCAGGAGTTTTTGAACAGACTCGGCCCCACCATCGGACTGAGCAGGGCGTGTTATAACCGTCTCATCGGGAAAAATCCGGAGGAAAGCGATCTCGAATGCGTGATCGAATGGAACGCCCTCGGAGTCAAACCCTCCCTCGGCACTATCACGCCATCCGTCTTGATCAAGACGATCATCCCATTGATCAGGAAATCCCCGGAAGCACACCTGATACTAAACGACGATAATATCCTTTCCATTTTTCCCAAAAAAGCCAAAAAACTGATAAAGCCCTATGTTTCGTTTTTCAAAACATCACTCAATATCGAAAACATGCTTATTCTCTATAATATCGTCAATAACAGGATCGATGGTATGTTTTCATTCGAAATATGCTCGGACAACCGGAAAAAGCCCTCCTGGACGGATGAGGTTGTCGACAGTATCTATGAATGCGTCAAGATTGTTTCCCATGCGATTGCGGAGAAAGAGGCGGACAAGGCCCTGCAGAAATCGGAGGAAAAGTTCAGAACATTCATAGAAACCGCGAGCGATCTCATGTTCATTACGGATGAACACCAGACAATAACCTATGTCAACTCGTCGATGGCGCGGACCCTGGGGTACGACCGCGAACAACTGACCGGCAGGCATATCTATTCCGTTGTGGGGGAAGATGCCCTGGATGGTTTTAAGGCCTCCTGTCACGATCTTTTCTCAAAAGGTGAAATAAGCGCCGAAACCGTCTGGTGCACCGCCGGTGGGAAGCCAATCTTCGGCGAACTGAAGCTCGTTGCCATCTATAACGAGAAACACGATTACCAGGGAAGCAGGGGTATTTTCCGTGATATCACCGAATGGAAAAAACATGAGGAAGAACGGAAGCGTTTCGAGGCACGGCTTCGTCATTTTCAAAAGATGGAAACAATCGGGACGCTGGCAGGCGGTATCGCTCACGATTTCAACAATATCCTTTCCCCCATCATGGGGTATATCGATATGGTCCTGGACGATCTGGATGAAGATACCGAACTCTATGACAATCTCTCTCATATTCACGATTCGGCGATCAGGGCAAAAGAACTCGTACAGCAGATTCTGACCTTCAGCAGAAAAACGGAGGGAAATCCAAAACCCGTCAATATTGTCTCGCATGTCAAAAATTATACCGCACTCCTTCGTTCCCTCCTTCCCCCGAATATCCGGCTCATCACCACTATTAATCCAAATTGCGGTTCCATCCTCATCGATCAATCCCAGATATTCAGGCTTCTTTTAAACCTCTCTACCAACGCGCAGCAGTCGATGGAAGAAAATGGAGGCACCCTTACCATAACACTGAATCCGGTCGAGGTGACAAGCGCATTTGCACGGGAAAACCCCCCTCTCTCGAAAGGAAGTTACATCTGTCTTTCGGTAGGCGATACCGGCCACGGCATGGATACCGCCGTGATGGAGCGTATTTTCGAACCATATTTTACGACAAGGGAGGTGGGAAAAGGAACGGGTCTGGGTCTTTCCGTCGTGCACGGCATCACAAAAAGCGCGGGAGGAGATATTTTCGTCGAAAGTAAAACGGGGAAAGGGTCTACTTTTACCCTGTATTTTCCCAGAATCGACATCGATATCAAACCTGAAGAAAAAAGAAAATCGAATTTTCAAAAAGGAAAGGAACGCATTCTCTTTATCGACGACGAGGAACAGATTGTCATCATGGGGAAACAGATGCTGGAAAGACTCGGTTATCAGGTCATTTCAACAACGGACAGCTCGGAGGCGATTTCACTGTTCAAAAAAGATAAAACCACGATCGATCTCGTTATTACGGACCAGACAATGCCGAATGTGACCGGTACCATGCTGATACGGGAATTGCGCCGTATCAAGCCCGATATACCGGTCATTCTCACTTCGGGATTCGGTAAAATCACAAGCAGACAAAAAACCGAAAATATCACAATCCAGGCATATCTGTCCAAACCGATAACAATGGAAGAAATGAGTACGACCGTCCGTGCGGTTCTGGAAGGCAGGATGAAGCAGGAGGGAGATGAAAGCGGTGAATAATCATGAAAAAGAGACTGCGAACAGTACGATTCTTGTTGTCGATGACGAGCGTCAGATCAGAATCGTATTCGAAAATACACTCAGTATCACCGGCTATCGCTGTATAACAACTTCCACTGCGGCCGAGGCACTCGATATCCTTTCGAAAACCGTCATCGACATTGTCATTACCGACATAAAAATGCCGGACATGGACGGAATCGATCTTCTTTCATTTATCAAGCGGCAATACGATGCGGATGTCATTGTCATGACCGGTTATACGGAGTTATACACATACGACGAAATTCTTGAACTCGGCGCAAGTGATTTTTTTACCAAACCGATAAGCATGAACGAGATCATTATCAGGGTTCGACGGGTCATGCGTGAGCGTAAAATACTTCAGGACCTTTCGCAGGCAAAGAAAAGAGCGGAAGAATCGGACAGGTTGAAATCCGCATTTCTCGCCAATATATCGCATGAAATACGAACGCCACTCAATGGAATTATCGGATTCACAAATCTCATGCTCGAAAGCCCCATCTCAAAAGAACAGCGGCAGTATCTGGAGATCATTCGTGAAAGCGGTAAATTGCTCTGCTCGCTTATCGATGATCTTCTTGATCTCTCGATCATCGAAAGCGGACATATTCCGATCGTCCGTACGCCTTTTTCACTCAAAACGATCTTGGACAATACCGGTTCGCACGCACGGCTTCTCATCGAACAAAGCGGTAAAAAGATCGATCTTCACTCGAATTATAATCTCAGTCTGCACGATCTTGTTATCATCGATCCGACAAGGCTCAAGCAGATCCTCTATAATCTGATCGGTAACGCCGTGAAGTTTACACAGGAGGGAAATATCGAGTTCGGAGTGGATTTTGACAACGATGGATTTCTCCGTTTTTATGTAAAAGATACCGGATATGGTATACCGGAGGACAAATCTGGCGTTATCTTCGATGCCTTCAGACAGGCGGACAGCACGATCCATAAAAAGTTCGGTGGGTCGGGACTCGGACTGACAATCTGCAAAAAACTCGTCGAACATATGGGCGGCAGGATCTGGTTTGAATCGAAAACCGGCCACGACCACGGTACGATATTTTATTTTACCCTCCCCTATGACCCCGCACGGGAAAAAGAAATAATAGCCGGGGACGATTTTCCGGCAACGAAATCAAGAGAAGGACTTACCATTCTTTTGATAGAAGACGACAGGATAAGCAGCATGCTGGTGCAGCGCATTCTGGAAATAAACAATCATGAGGTGGTCACCGAATCCGACGGTGAAGCGGGATTTTCACGCTACTGCCTGCTTCACGATTCAATCGATATCATTCTGATGGATATTCAACTTCCCTCCAAAGACGGCTACGAGGTCGCCGGTAAAATACGGCAAAAGGAAAAAGAATCCGGGTGGAAGCGGACGCCGATCATCGCACTGACAGCCTCCGCACTCAAGGGTGAACGGAAAAAATGCATCGACAGCGGATGTGACGATTATCTGGCGAAACCGCTTCAGCAGGATATACTTTTGCGTATGATAGATAATCATGTCGGGACTGAAACCCCGGAGGGTTAGCCGTCGAGAATCGACCTGATTTTTTTAGCCGCCTGCAATAGCGAAAACGGCTTTTGAAGAAATCCCAGGCATCCTTTGTTCAAGAGTTCCTGTGCCTGACCATTGATGCTGTACCCGCTTGAAAGCAGGACCTTTACCGCCGGATCGATTTTTTTTAATTCAGCGAAGGTCTCTCTTCCTCCCATACCGGGCATAATCAGGTCCAGAATTACAATATCGATCGACTCTTTTTTTTGTCGGTAGATCGCAAGGGCATCGTGCCCCGAAGAAGCGGCGAGTACCGTATAACCGAGGGTCTTGAAAAATGCCTTCCCCGACCTGATGATCGTCTCTTCGTCATCGACCAGAAGGATCGTCTCCTTTCCGCCCGGTATTTTCCTGTCTTCTTCACTCATGACAGGTTCCGGATGCTTTCCCGTCGCCGGAAGATAAATATTAAAGGTGGACCCTTTCCCCTTTTCACTGTAAATGGTGATATTTCCATTGTGATTCCTGACAATACCGTAGGAAGAGGCAAGCCCGAGACCGCTTCCGGTTCCTTCCTTTGTGGTAAAAAAAGGATCGAAGACCTTCTGCCGTATCGATTCGTCGATACCCTCTCCGGTATCGGTGATCGAAATTTTGACATACATGCCGGAAGGCAATGAAAACCCGTTTTCATCGGATATTTCGAGTTTCACATTCTCCGTACCGATGTAAAGATCGCCGCCGTCCGGCATTGCCTGCCAGGCATTGACATACAGATTGAGGAAAACCTGTTCGAGCTGCCCCCTGTCCGCTTCAACGGCCATCAATTCACTGTCAAAACTGAAATGGATGCGGATCTCTTTTCTGCTTCGGCCGAAGAGGGTCGCGCTTTTATTCAAAAGGTCATTGACATCGACAACCTCCACTTCGTATTTCCCGCCCCGTCCGAGACCCAGTAGCTGCCTGGTCAGTGAAATCCCCCGATGAACGAGTTCCCCGATATCGTTCACCCTGACGAGATTTTCCCTGTCGCCCGACAGGTTCGCATGGAGAAGTGTGGCATTGACCTGGATACCCATGAGAAGGTTGTTGAAATCATGGGCGAACCCGCCCGCGAGCGTACCCAGGGCTTCCAGTTTCTGGGCCTGGATGATTTGTTGTTCGAGTTTTTTCCGTTCCTTTTCGGCTTCCTTTCTTTCCGTCAGGTCGCGGACGATACTCAGGGTGGCTTTCCCCTCTTCGAGGTCAATGACGGAACTGTTTATTTCTACCGGTATGATTTTCCCGTCTTTCGTCATATGTTCGGCTTCAAAGAGAATGAAGCCCTTTTCCTTCATTATATTCAACCTCTTTTCTATCAGAACACGCGAGGAAGGGGCGTCTATTTTGGCGACATTTTCTCCGATAAGTTCTTCGCGGGTGTAGCCGAGCCGGTTGCAGGCGACCTGATTGACCTCTAAAATATTTCCCGACATATCATGAAAAAAGATCGCGTCTTTGGCGTTATTGAAAAGAAGCCTGAACCGAAACTCCGATTTTGTTATTTTTTCATTCGACCGGTAGAGGTCGGCGTAGAGATGATCGAACTCCCGCGCCAGCTCTCCTATTTCGTCTTTTGCATATGTCGAAGCAAACGGCCTCGACCTCGTTTTAATCTGATTCACCAGATTGGAAAGCGGTTTGAGGGAACGGTTGATAATAACCAGAACGGCGATGAAAATAAAAACGAAAATACCGAAGACGAGGAGGTTGATGATACCCGACTCGCTTTGCGCCTTCCTGAGTATTCCTTCTTTGGGCTGCTGAACGATAACGGCCCACCCGGTAAGGGGGATGGTCCCGTAGGCGGCAAGCCAGGTCTCCCCTTCATACTCGTATTCGGTAATACCGTTCTCGCCCGCGAGCGCCATTCTCACCGGTTCGTATTCCATCATGCTGTACGCATCGTAGTCTTCATACAGGAGTTCCCTGCCGGGATGGACCAAAAGCCAGCCGTTCGATGCGACGAGGTACGCGTAACCGCCCGAACCGACCCGAATACCCCTGATCAGATTCACAAGTGAATTTTCTTCGGATACAACAAAAACACCCC
Organism: Spirochaetales bacterium; assembly: GCA_016930085.1. NCBI lineage: Bacteria > Pseudomonadati > Spirochaetota > Spirochaetia > Spirochaetales > Spirochaetales bacterium. The sequence goes on along the minus strand of JAFGHO010000057.1, from coordinate 18,963 downwards.
GGAGAAGCGTGCGGGCGTTTTGTTTATCCGGACCGATCGGTGTGGAAAATCCGCTGACGAGGGTGCAGGTGACCGACCGGAGAACATCGAGAAATACCGTCGATCCGCCAGAGAAGGTTTGCTCGACCCAATACATATTGTTTTCCGGTATGCGCGTCCCGACATTTTCCGGGATCGTCGGAAAAGAAATCCATCTTCCTGTTCGATCCATAACGAAAAAGTAATTGAAAAAGACGTTTGACTCATTGAATATCGAGATCATCCCGTCGAGTGTCTCCCTGTTCATGGTGTCGAGACCGGGAATGTCCGCCATTCTTTCGAGTTCATCCACAGCCTGTACAAAACGAAACTGAAAACCCGATGTGATATTGCTGTTTATAAAAACCAGATTATTCTTCGCATTATCGATTTCCCCTTTCACGAAACGTGGTCCTAGATAAAAAAATTGGAAGAGAAGTACAACGATCATGATCGATAAAAAGGCGGCCGTGAGTTTGAACTTGATGCTGTGTCTCCTCACCATTGGTGTCTCCGGTAAAAAATGTTTTTTTTTCAGGAGGTCATATATGACATATACTACTAATAGCATAAATTAATTTCAAGAATATAGCAAATGATTTTTACCTATCATGTTTTGTATTTCTCATTCGGTTTTCCGCATTCCATCCGTGGTATACCTTGATTGTCTGCCTCGACAATCGCCGTTTGTGTCGAACAAACGGTGTGCAGGAGTGCCCTTTCGAAGCCAAAAAAAAAGAGCAGCCGTCGAAAGCTGCTCCCCGGTGCGACATCACGTTTATTTTTTATCGAACGCGCTTATGAGGCGCCGGGATACTTGAACTATGACAGGTGAAAGAAAAAAAACAGTTACTTTAATCGTATCCCATTTCTATAATAAAAAATATTCTCTTTTATCACGTTATGTTTTATATTTTTTTACTCAACGTTTATATTACTAATATAATCCATCTATGCCAAAAAGCACATCAGCATAATCTTGGTTTTTTGTATCAGATAATCAACCTATTTTACCCTATCAGAAAGCCATTGACGTCCTTACCCCCACACCGTGCCTGAAGCTTCCGTCATCGATAAAAGGATAAAAATCGTAATAAAGCTCATAGGTGACAACAAGAAATTTTAGCCCGGCAAAAATCCTGAAGCCGATTGATTCATCGTTGACATAATCGATGAGAACGCCGCCGCCGCCCCGGATGTCGATTAAATATCCAAAAAAACTATCGCTTTTCCCCGGAGGATACATCGTATAGAGAAAACAAAGATTGAACGCTTTATTTACCGGATCGCCTTCGATTCCGCACGAAAGCTGGTGATTTAAAAAATAGAGGTCGATCGATCCGCTGAACGTAAGCCACTGAACGGGCCTCCCGTCAAAGGGGAAGTGGCATCCATAATAACCGGCCGTCACGCCCAGGAAGTTGTATTCGACAGGGTACATAAGCTTGATATCGAGCAGCTCTACCGGTATCTCGTCAAATGTTTCTGCATACAGCCTGTAAGGTTTTTCCGAAGGAATATCCGCGGGTACCGGGCGTTCCATGAGGTCCAGATTCGATAGAAGCGTTGCATTTCCGGGTGTCTTGACAATAAGTTCCAGTTCCGAAAAACCGCCTTTGAATGTGTGTGATGCAAAAAGATCATACACATACCATTGTGTGCCCCTGTCGTCTCTGAAGAGATTCAAAAGATGTGCGGCCTGCGGGGCCGTCGGTCCCGTTCTCCCGGACATGTTATGCCACCCGGGTGAAAGTCTGAATCGGACCTCGATCGATTTTCGTTCACCCGGCGGGCACTCGAGAGAGAATTGCTCTGCCGTATAGGTTCGTATTTCACGGGGGAACTCGTCCTCGCGCGCCCAGGGGATTTCGTTGATATCGATTATTTTTGTGACCGACGATACGGCTTGTCCGTCGATACTGATGGAAATCCGATGTGCCTCCGGTGAAAGAAAAATGAGGTCGCTTTTCACAGGAGTATTTTCCGGATTGACTATCCGGTATGTTGCAGAACATGGTTCGGGATCCGAAGCGTTCTCTCTCAGGTCCAGAACGAGTATCTCTTTTTCGATGCGAAGCTTTTCCCCGTCACCTTTCAGTGAGAGGATATCGCCCGCCACCCCGGTAATCCCGAAAGGGGCAGCGATATTTGCCCGCGCATACGGACTTAATCCGGTCAGAATCAGCATTATCACAACAAATCTTCTCATCAAACCCTCCTCGAAAAATTACTAAAGCCCGAAAATCAATCTCCTGTTACCGTATGACCTCTTTATTCTTTCTGATGTATGGGGAAAAAACACCTGCGTTTCGGGATGCATTTAACCCGTATAGATGAGAATATAAAGAATACGGCCATGAAAATCAAACGGTAAATACGCCGTATATTTCTTAGGAAAAACATATGTATTTATAAAAAGCAGGACGATAATAGAATAATAACTGTTTTACTGCCGGATTCTTTTACCCCGGAGGTGTATATTATAAAACGGGGTTCTACTCCCGTGAAAGGGGAATATATGAGTATGAAACCGGTCCTGTTCAGGGCAGTTTTGGTCTTCATGGCTTTTGTTTCACTCAGCTCCTATTGCGAAGACGTTCAGGTTGAAGGGTATCCGTACCGTCTCGATATTCCTGAAAACTGGGTGCTTCTGGATGCTTCGAACCTCGCCTATATATCCTTTACCGATCCGTCGCATTCGGTCGTTCTCCAGGTTGCAAGCTATCCCGGAGAAACCTTTTTCAAGGCCCAGGATATGTTCGAAACGGTGAAAAAACAGATGAATGCTGAAGGTGAAGGAGAAAACTTTATTTTTTCCATGAAAAACTCCTACTTTTCCGAACTTACCTTCCAGACAGGTTCCTTTATCGCCAGAGGCTATTTTATCTTTATAAACGGAAAGGATTATGATTACGGGGTGTTCTGTTTCGCGCCGAAAGATCTTTTTGAAACCTTTCACGCGTTTATCCTTTCCGCGCTTGATTCGTTTTCGCTGGATGAAGAGGGGATTTTCTATCCGGGACCGGTAAGCCAGTATTATTATCCCTTCCCGGGGCCTCGGAAAGAAAAAGCTGAAGTGAAATTTCTCGATACATCGCTCTCCCTCGGGATCGACGCAAATGAAGTCGAGGCTTCGCAGCTTGTCATCGAACGAGAGGCGCTGGTGCTTGCAGCCTATGAAACCAACAGGATAAAGGCATGGGAGCGTTTTTACAGAATGATTTACCGGGACTCCTACCACCGGCTCGACGATCTGTTTGATCTTCTCGTTGTCGAATGCGAGAAAAAGGGGAAGAATAAAAAGGAGATGATTTCCTTGTTTCTCACATGGATTCAGAACTTTTCGTATGAAGAATCGAACTCGATCGGAGATATTATCTCCCCCCTGACGTCTGCGGTGCTGGGTATCGGTGATTGCGACTCACGCTCCCTCCTGTATGTCATTCTCCTTCATCACCTCGGTGCCGATGCCGTCCTCTTTGTATCGGCTGTTTATTCTCATTCGGGAGCGGGTGTCGATAACGGTATCCTGGGCGGAACGGGGGCAAGGATAGAGGCATTCGGGAAGGAATACCTCTATGCGGAACTGACCGCAAAGGTTGCGATCGGTATGATTGCGAAAGATATGGCAGATCCCGCCGGATGGATTCCTATTCACCCGGCAATCAGGGAGTAAAACACGCACGACAAAATAACGCAGAATCTCCGGCAAAAAAGCTAAGGTTTTAATTGCCGTTTATGCGGTATGATATGATCGATAGGAGACGATGGCGAGTATCGGGTCTGAGAAATAAAGCGTGATATCTCGGACGCCGGTACCATCGTAATAAAAGAGAGAAAGCGGCGGAATAAATGAATCTTGTCATGTATAAAACAAAGAAACTGCTGCGAAGGTTTCTGCTTTATACGGTCCTTTTATTCTTTTTTCTCATATTTACCTTTCCTTTTTATTATGTATTTGTACTTGCCACGCGAAGTTACGATACCATTTTCAATATTCCCCCGCCCATTATTTTCGGTCAGCATAGTCTTTACAATCTCCATCGCCTCATCCGGCAGATTCCGTTCGGAATGAACGCGATCCACAGCACGGCCATCGCGATCCTGGCAACTTCGACCCGTCTTGTTTTCTGTACGGCATCGGGATTCGTGCTCGCAAAATACCGTTTCCCCGGGAAATCCTTGATTTTCTCTTTTATCCTTATCACGATCATGATTCCCCGCTTTCTCAATATTATTCCCCTCTTTAAAATGATGGTCTGGTTCAAATGGGTGAATACCTATCTCCCCATGGTCATTCCGGGTATGGCGGACGCTTTCGGGATATTCCTCATGACACAATACCTCTCGACCTCGATCCCCGACGAACTCCTCGATGCGGCACGGATCGACGGACTCAATGAATACAAGATATTAATTTTTATCGGGTTTCCCCTCGCGAAACCGGGCCTTGGGGTACTCGGAACAGTCACGTTTATCGGATCCTGGAACGATCTCCTTTACGCGCTTGTCATGCTTCCCGAACGAAACATGCAAACGATCCCGGTCGCTCTCTCGTCGCTCCATCTTATGGCGGAAGGCGATTTCGGCGCTCTCATGATGGGAAATGCTTTGGCCCTGATTCCCCTCATTCTGGTTTTCATATTTTTCTCAAAAAAGATCATCTCCCACATAATTGCGGGGAGTCTGAAGGGATAAAAATATGAGAAAAAACCGTTTACGGGAATATTATACCGCATCATACCTCATGTTGAGTCCGTTTTTTGTTCTTTTTGCCGTTTTCGGCATATTTCCGATCATCTTCTCGCTTTTCCTCTCGCTGCAAAACTGGGGAGGTATGGGACCCGTAAAATTCGTGGGAATTTCAAATTTTTCTTTCCTCCTTTTTCAGGATACCTATTTCTGGAAAACAATCGGCATCACATTTTTCCTGCTTGTTTTTGGATCATTTACCCAGCATTTTTTCGCCATCCCCCTCGCCGTTATCCTCAACAACCGGTTGGTAAATGGGCGGGACGCGTTTCGCACCGCTTATTTTTTACCGTATATCACAAGTTCCGTGTCGATCGCCCTCATCTTTTCGTATGTATTCAGCACCAATTACGGAATCGTAAACTTCATTATTCAAGGACTCGGTTTGAATCGGATTGCCTGGCTCGAAAATAAAAAGCTCATTCCGATATCGCTCGCCATTATCATCAACTGGCGGTACATCGGCTGGAATACGGTCATCTATCTCGCCGGACTTCAGTCCATACCGGAAGAACTCTATGAAGCGGCCGATATTGACGGGGCATCGTCTTTTCGCAAACATCTCTCGATCACCCTCCCCCTCCTGCTGCCCATCATTTTCTTTGCCCTCACCCTGAGTATTATCGGGGGTATGCAGCTTTTCGACGAACCATTTGTCATTCTCAATGGCTACCAAGGGATGGGCGGAACGGACAATGCCGGGTTCACTTCCGCTTATTACATTATGTGGCTTCTTCAGCGCGTCGGAAAATACGGCAAGGGGAGTGCTGTTTCCTGGCTGCTATTCGTTATCGTGTTTTCCATGACCATGTTAAACCGGAAGATCATCGAAAGGCTTGAAGGAACGAAAAAATAAAAAAACAAATAGTTCGGCAACCATGCCGAATTTCGTCTTGATAATTTTATGCCTTTGATCTATTACTATTATCATGAACCATCTCCACACATATCTTTTCCTTGAAAAAGACGGAGCGGTCGTGGTCTCCATTGACTGCCCCGGAAATATCTATCTCATGAGCGGTAATGAATATTCGAACTATTGCGCGTCGGCGGATTTCACCGCCGTCGGCGGCAAGGCGAAAATCGGTAAAAATACGATTCATGCCCCGAAAGCGGGGAAATGGCACCTTGTTATCGACAATGACGATCGACCGGAAAGTCTGAATGTGGCCCTTTCCATATCAAACGGGCGGCAGCTGTTCGAAGCGTTCGACGGGGTCGAAAACGCGGAACGGTATCAGGAAGCGGGTAAAAAAAAGCCGCCTGAAGACGCACCAAAGAATAAAGGTAAAAAAGGCGGCAAGGATTTCAAGAAACGTTTTCAAAAAGAAATACTCGATCTGGTAAAAGATATGGATGACGCGGGGCTTACGTTTCTGATCGAACAGGCGGAAATCCTCATCGGAGATCAGGAAGAAGAGGAGATGAACCGGCAGGTAAAGATCTGGAACGAGAAACTGACCGGCAAGAGTAAGAAAACACCCGAATCGAAAAGGGGAAAAACGGGAAAAGGGCCTGCCGCCGTACTCGATATCGAACAGCATTCGGAGAACGCATTTATCCTGTCGATCGGCGGCGTGAGGAAAGTCCTTTCCAGACTCGAATTGCGTTCGATTGTGGCGATGAGTCATTCGCGGATAGGGGACGCCGAGTTTTCATCCCGTTTATACGACTGGTTGAAAACATCGCGAAACGATTTCCTCTTTGATCTCAACATCAAAAGCGCCGATCATCCCCTCTGGCCCCGTTTACGAAGATTTTTGCGAACAAAATTCAAACCAAAAACATGACTTCGGAAAGGGACCGGCCCGATTATCCGGGCGGTCCGTTTATCGGTGTTTCGATATCGGGTTTTCCCGTCTTCGATGTATAGAGGGAAATAAAAAACAAAACCGCACCGAATGTCAACGAGAGATCGGCAAAATTCAGGATACCTGTACGCAGGCCGTCGATACCGAAATTCATGAAATCGATCACCACCCCGTTATTCGTCAGCCTGTCATAAATATTACCGATTCCGCCGCCGACAACGCTCGACAGACAGACGATCTGAAATATCGATAATTCCTTTTTTATGCCGATGTAAATAAAAAAACCAATCAGACAAAGCGTCGGAATGAGACTGAGAAAGATGAATTTATAGGGTTCGGGGAGGTCGGATCCCATACCCAGAAAGGCGCCGGTATTTTCCGCATAGAGAAGAATAAAGACATTACCGATAATGTTGATCGTCCCCTTTTCAATCAGATATTCCCTTGCCAGGCCTTTTGTCACCTGATCACACCCGATGTTCAGCGATATCGTTATAACGATGACGAGCAGTTTTATCAGATTGTTTTTGCCTATTCTCATATATTTTCCCGCTTTATGACTGGATTTACCGAACCGTATTCTCCGAAGCCTTTCAATACTGTCTCTATATACAAAATATCGATACCCGTTGTCAAGGTTACTGAATAGTGAAACTTTGTTTGGGTTTTTTCCTGATGTGTAAAAAAAAAAGTATTTGCCGCTTTACATATCGGTTTTCATCTGATACACTACGGTTCTTCGGGGCGGGGAGCGAACCGCCCCGTACGAATGGGTTTAACAGCCGGGGCACGGATTAATGTGGCCGGGCTTTACAAGGTAAATTAATGTAAAGAGTAATGCCTATGAGAAAAATTTTTGTAAAGTATTCCGTTTCTATGAAAAACAAAACTAAAGGAGTCGGAAAAGGAATGAACGATACAAAAGGAGTGGAGCTCTTGCAGGATACATCAGGTGATTTAAACGATGATCAGACAGTGCATCAGCATATGACTATCGAAGAAATCCGCAGTATTACCAGCAAAATCAAGGTTTCACTTGTTGATACGTTCCTGAAGCGCAAGTATTAGTCCAGGTTTTTTAATGATAGCATGTATATTGGATACGACTGCTGTATTTTACTGGATTCAGCCTCCCAGTTCTGCAATCCATCTTCTCCTCGATAGATATATCTTCTTCAACAAACAGATGGTCACCCTGTATCTGCCGGATACATGCCGGTGCCAGATCATCCAGCAACTGTTCAATCAATTCCTCCTCAAGAAAATTTCTTTTTCCGAAAGAAACCAGCTCGTCAAGGAGTTTACGAAAAAGGATACGATTACGATCGGCAACGCCCATATTCATATTTATGACGAACAAAATTTTGATAAATCAAGCACCATATACGAAAAATCCTTTAAAATACCCCTGCAGGGAAAGATCAAGAAAGAACCGATCGACATATCTGATATGAATGTCATCGCCACCGCCCTCAGCCTGAAGGAACAGATCGAGCGGGGTCGGATTTTCGATGATCCCCGTTATCTTGACATCAAACGGGAGGAGTTCAATACGTTCTTCGACTACACGGTGAAAGAAGAATATATGAAACTCGACGCGCAGAAAAAGGGTTTCGATAATGAACTCAAATCACAATGCGGTCTCTCATTGGCCCATTTTTTTGACGATGTCCTGAAAAAAATATCGAGTGAAAAATTGACCAGACTCTTTCTCGACCAACTCAGAGAAAATATTCCCGAAATGGTCGAGGAGAAGTTCCTTCTCGAACTTGACGAGTTGTACAAAGGATTCAACGACTCGCTTTATCGCCAGCTCGACAAACAGGTCCGCGATCTTTTTGACCGTATCCTTATCGGGAGAATCCTCAATGAGATCGAGCCCTTCGAAAAAGAACTCAAGGCCCGCTTTGCGAATATGCCGACCAATAATCACGACGTATTGATCGTGTCCTCGGATTCACATCTGTTCCATGTCGCCAACGCACTGGGTATTACCTGTTTCGATCCGAATCCTGACAGGAATTCGACCTCCGACATCCTCAGAAAGATTATCAATTATATTTATCTCAATCATCGCAGCGCGGACCGCTACGAACAGAAAAATATCCGTTTCGAAGAAATGATAAAGGCCGATTACGAAATCGACGGCAGATTCTTTTCAAATGACGACAAGGGTTTCAATGTCGTCAACATCTGTTCGAAGGGAATCTGTATCACCCATGACGACAACAACAACCCCACCTGCGGAGATAAAATAAAAATCACCCTCAAACGGTATCACCGGCCCCTGGTGAATGGCATCTACGGGGAAGTACGCTGGCAGCATCGCGGCAGAGCTGGAATAAGATTTCATGAACAGCTCCAGGACACCGTCATGGAGCAGATAGTCCTTTCACATTAAATTCGACAATCCCTGAATGAAGGAGAACGATGAATTTTATCAGAGAACTGCTGGTACTTCCCGTATCGTGCCTGATTTTCCTCAACCGCTACCTCAAGATCTTCAAAAATTTGGAGCTTTACCGGTGGAAATGGAATATCGGCGGGAACATCGACGACGCGTGCCGGTATCTTCAGATGTATGCGCTCGAGAAAGGAATCGAGGAGGCCTCATCGATGGCCGAAGCGCTGCTCGAGCGGCAGAAAGATTCCGCGATCGCCTCGTGTATGGGATTTCTCAATATTCGGATAAAAAGAAGCTTAGACGGGGCTGAGGCATGGATAAAAAAAGCGGAAAATACAGAGACGGTCAACCCCCAGATGCTCCTTCTCCTCAAACTCGTCATTGCATCGCTTGAGGAACGACCTGAACGAGGCGCTATTATCGAAGAGATGCTTTCCCGCAACGACCTTCCCACGTCATATACCCTGACCGCTCTTTGCGAAAAAGCCGAATATGCCATTCACCAAAATGACTGGAAGACGCCGGAAGAGATCGCTTCATATATACTCGACATCATGGATTACCCACTCGCACACTGGCTTCACTGGATGTGTCACATGAAAAATGAAAAGACCGAAGATGCGGAAAAAGAATTTAATCTATTGAAAAAACAGGTAAATGAGCCTCGATTGAGTTATTATTTGGGATTGGGATATTTTTATTGCGGCCGTGAAGAACAATCGAGATCCGCATTGAAACACGCGCTACAGGCAGGCTTCGACTATACGCTTGTCCCCCCTTCCGTTCGACGGTTCATCGCTGCCGGTAACGGTTTTACCGTTAGCCTACCATAGAAACCGCGTTTCAGGAGGGGTATTGCCTGAAATCGTTGAAAAATGTATAACGTAAGCAGGAAGGAATTATGGATATTTCATTAGCATTACGATTACTGCCGGGACTTGTGATCGGACTGACCTTTCACGAAGCATCACACGCGTTCAGCGCGCAATTGCTCGGTGACGCGAATCCTCAGCGGATGGGACGCATCAGTCTCAATCCGCTTCGCCACCTATCGCCTTTGGGAACACTCGCGCTTTTCATTCTGCATTTCGGATGGGGGAGGCCCGTCGAAGTCAATATCTTTAATTTTAAAAAACCCAGGGTTCATTATTTGCTTACCTCGCTTGCGGGGCCCGCGGCCAATCTTCTTCTCTGCTGCTGTGCCGTCCTTTTTATGTTCATTTTTCGCGGCAACGCCGCGGTCATGGAAGCATTATTGTTTTTCTATTATATCAACGCGATGTTGGCCCTGATCAACCTCATCCCCATCCCTCCCCTTGACGGGAGCAAAATCTGGCCGTGTCTCATCCCGTGGTTGCGGCCGGTTATATCGCGCCGGATGTCCTTCGTATGGATGATAATGCTGCTTGGTTTATTGTACACCGGTATTATCGAGAAAGGGATGACGTATTTCCTTACGGCCGTCAGTATGCCCCTCGTGTTTTTCAACCTCCTGCCCCTGTAGCGGTACCGGATATCCCGAACATCACCTCCCACATCCGGATCACCCGGTGTTTTTACGTATAATAGACTCCGCGGCACGCGCGCCGCTCGCCCACGCCGCCGTTATCCCCCTGCTTGTGCCCGCACCGTCACCGACCAGGTAAATACCCTCTTTCACCTGGAATGAATCGTCCATATACCGCGGCCTGTTTGCGTAAAGTTTTATCTCCGGATAATACATGATCGTTCCCGGATGCAGAATCCCCGGTACAATCGTGTCAAGAAGTTTCATCGACTTCCAGATCGCCCGCAGTATTTTTGCGGGAACGGAAAGGCTGATATCACCCGGCGTGCAATCGGGGAGGGACGGCCTGAAATCATACAGATCCTCATTGAAGCTTTCGATCTTCGAACGCCTGCCGAGCCGGAAATCCCCGACCCGCTGCATAATCGGTTTACCCCCGCCCATCAGCATGACCTGCAGGCCGAGCATTTCGGCAAACGCCTGGCCGCTTGCGAGCGGTTCGGAAAGCCGTACCGTATTGAGCAGCGCGACATTGACGAGTCCGTTGGGTTTCCTTTCTTCCGAATAGGCATGCCCGTTGATACTCACATAGCGCTCGCCGGAGCGGGATTTATATCTCTCCGCAACGACAAATGCCCGCCTGCTGTTTGTGCAGAAGGTTCTCACCTTGTCCGGGAAAATGAACTTGGGGTCGTAGTAGTCAATAACAATCGGATAATGTTCGATGCGTGTTTCCACCCGTATGCCGATGTCCACGATATTGTCGACATAGGGAATCGACAGGATATCCATCACCCGCTGGAGGAACCGGAACCCCTTCCTTCCCGGCGCGATAATGATGGATTCGGATGCGAGTTCCCTTTGGGCACTGTTGAGAACGTTTTTCTTCGGATCGATCGAAAGTATTTCTTCACCGAGCGAAATCTCCGCCCCTTTTGATTCAAGTGTTTTCATAAGCCGCCCGATGAGCTTTATCCCCCCGTCCGTGCCCATGTGCGCCTGTTTGATATCGAGCAGCGTCACTCCAATTTTTTCCGCCCGTGATTTATAGACATCGATATTTTTTTTTGCCAATATATCCGGTCGAAGATAGCTGATGGACTCCTCCATATAACGTTCCGCCTCTTCCTTCCGCCAGTGTTCCACGGGGAACCCGACCGGAAAGGTGAAGTTCATTTTACAATCGTTTCGGAAACCCCCGGAACAAAGCCGTTCCTTATCGACCAGAAGTATCGTCATACCCGGTTTTTTTTCGAGAAGATGAAAGGCGGCCCCCATTCCCGCCGGTCCGGTCCCGACAATAATACAATCGTAGTGTTTCATATATGGCAAGTGTAGCCGATACGAAAGAAAAAAGGAAGGGGGTGACCGTCCGAACGACACCACCTCGCGCAAAGGCGGCATCGGATGATATGTCTTGTGGCTTTCTATCATGGCATAACGGCATTACCTATTATCGGCAAAAGTATTGCGGCCGGCATGCTGCCTACCCCCTTTACAAAACTCACGTCCGGCTGTATATTCAGTAAACAACTGGTAAAGGAATCTCCATGCCTGATTTCGTCCATCTCCATACCCATTCGGATTTCTCGCTTTTAGACGGCGCGGCGTCCATCGGGGAGCTTGTCGAACGGACAAGGGCGCTTAATATCAAACATTGCGCGTTGACCGATCACGGGAACATGTTCGGCGCCGTGCAGTTTTACAAGGAATGCAAAAAAAACAAAATCAATCCGATTATCGGGAGCGAGTTCTATATCGCGCCGGACTCACGGCATTCAAAAACGGCAGGAGACGGCAAGCCGAAATACAATCATCTCGTTCTTCTTGCCTCCTCGGAGGTGGGGTACAGAAACCTGATCAAGCTTTCTTCCGCCGGTTATGTGGAGGGCTTTTATTACAGGCCGAGAATCGATGATGATATCCTCAAAGAACATTCTAGAGACATTATCGCGCTTTCCGCATGTCTTGCCGGAGAAATCCCCTCGCTCGTTCTGGCGGGCCGCGATGAGGACGCGGAAAAAAAGGCGCTTTTTTACGCCGATATGTTCGGCCGGGACCGCTTTTATCTTGAAATACAGGATCACGGAATTCCGGAACAAAAAACCGTCAACATGGCATTGATAGATATTTCCCGCAGGACGAATATTCCCGTGGTGGCAACAAACGATATCCATTACATGAGACGGGACGATGCGAAGGCGCAGGATGTACTTATCTGCATCGGTACGAACAAAAAATTATCGGAAAGCGACCGGATGAGGTTCAAAAGCGATCAGTTTTATTACAAATCGCCTGAGGAAATGGAGGCTCTTTTCGGAAGCTATCCCGCCGCTTTGACCAATACGCTGAAAATTGCCGAGATGTGCAACCTCACGATTTCCCTTCCCGGCCCCAGGCTTCCCGATTATCACATACCCGGCGGATACACGCTCCGGAGTTATTTCACCGAAATCGCCTACCGCGGGCTGGCCGGACGATACGGAGAGATCACGCCACAGATAAAAGAACGATTCGATTATGAAATCACCGTTATCGATTCCATGAACTTTATCGGCTATTTTCTTATTGTTTGGGATTTTATCCGTTTTGCGAAAGAAAACGGTATCCCCGTCGGACCGGGAAGGGGTTCAGGCGCCGGTTCGATCGTCGCTTATTCCCTCAACATCACCGATATCGATCCGCTGCAATACGGGCTTCTCTTTGAACGCTTTCTCAATCCCGACAGGGTTTCCATGCCTGATTTCGATATCGACTTCTGCTACGAACGCCGCGGAGAGGTCATCGATTATGTGACAACGAAGTACGGGGAAGCGAGGGTCGGCCAGATCATCACCTTCGGGACCCTCAAACCGAAGGCGGTCATCCGGGATGTTGCCCGGGTCCTGGATTTCCCGTATGACGAGGCGGACAGAATCGCGAAACTCGTTCCTGGCGGCCCGAAAATTACCCTTGAAAAGGCCATATCCATGGAACAGCAACTCAAGGATCTGGAAAAAAACGGAGAAAAGTACTCGGAATTGCTTGAAATCAGCAAAAAACTCGAGGGGCGGCGGCGTCACGCGTCTACCCACGCGGCCGGTATCGTTATCGGAAAAAGCGACCTCACCGACTATGTCCCCCTCTACCGTGATCCCCGGACCGGTTCGATCTCCACCCAATACACAATGGAGTATCTCGAGGAATGCGGCCTTGTCAAAATGGATTTTCTGGGACTCAAAACCCTTACCCTCATCGAACATACCCTTTCGCTTCTTGAAAAACGGGGGGTTCATATGGTCCGTTCCGAAATCCCGCTTGAGGATACAAATACCTTTGCCCTCCTCGGCGAAGGGAAAAGTACCTGTATTTTTCAGTTCGAAAGCCAGGGTATGCAGAACATTCTCAAAAAGGCAAGACCGGAAAAAATCGAGGACCTCATCGCTCTCAATGCCCTCTACCGCCCCGGTCCCATGGATCATATCGACCAGTATATCGAATCAAGACTCAATCCCCGAAAAATTACATACCCCCTCCCCGAGCTGGAGCCGGTTCTGAAGGAAACATACGGGGTTATCGTGTACCAGGAACAGGTTATGGAGATCGCGCGGATCGTGGCGGGATTTTCGTTGGGTCAGGCGGATATACTGCGCAGGGCAATGGGAAAGAAAAAAGAAAAGGTCATGGAGGAAATGCGGGAAAAATTTGTGGCCGGGGCTCGTGAGAAGGGCTACACTCAGCATGTTGCGGATGACATTTTCAAACTTCTCATTCCTTTTGCCGGCTACGGATTCAACAAATCCCATGCCGCCGCCTATTCGGTACTCGCCTATCAGACTGCGTACCTCAAGGCCAATTACCCCGCCGAGTTCATGGCGGCGAACCTCACCAATGAAATCAACAACCCGGATAAACTCGCCGAATATATCCATGAAACACGCGAAATGGGAATCGATATCCTCAGACCGGACATCAATCTCTCCGAAAAAACATTTACCGTTCTGGACGGGCATATCATCTACGGACTCATGGGCGTCAAGAATGTGGGAACGGCGGCCGTCGATGTGATACTGCACGAACGGTCTGCCGGAGGAGATTACAGCGATATTATCGATTTTCTCGAGCGTGTCGATCTGAAGGTAGTCAATCGGAAGGTCACGGAAACCCTTATCTATTGCGGCCTTTTCGACAATCTCGGGGAAAACAGGGCCACGCTGTTCGGTAATCTCGATAAACTCCTCGATTGCGCACATAAAAAACAGGAAATGAAAATGTACGGCCAGGCTTCTCTCTTTGACGGACTCAAGGAAGACGGCTTTGAAGAAGTGGCGATAGAACGACAGCCGGAATATCCCCAGAAACAACTCCTGGACTGGGAAAAACAGTTTCTCGGACTCTTTTTTTCCGGGCATCCGCTCGATAAATACAGGCGTATTATTTCAAGGTATACGACCCTGAACCTCGATGCCGCGGACGGCGCATCAAAGGATAAAACCTATTCGGTAATCGGCATTCTTAAAAATGTGAAAGAAATAATCACCAAAACAGGAAAAAAAATGGCATTCGGACTGATCGAAGACTTCAATGGATCGATCGAACTGGTAATTTTTTCCGATGTTTTCGAAAAATACCGGATGATGCTCGAAAACGACAGGGTCATCGCCGTCGAAGGCAAAATCGATCTCAGCAGGGGGGAACCTAAACTCATCGTCGCGGCTTTTTATGATGTCAGCGAACTTCCCGAGCAGGAATCCCCCGCGGAACCGGAAGCCACGTCGGTTCATATCCTTTTAAGCGGAAATGTCTACAATACCGAACTGCTGCACCGGCTCTGCCGGCTTTGCGAGCAAAGTTCGGGGTCCTGTACCCTCTATATTCACCCCGACAGCCGGACCAATGGCGGCAGTGAGTTCATAAAAGCGGGACCGCAACTCAAGGTAAAAGCGGATAAAGATTTTTTCGATAAACTGCTTGAATACCCGCAAGTCATCAAGGTCTGGAAGGAGTAACAATCAATGACGATCGGCATTATCGATTTACATACCCATTCATTCTTCAGCGACGGGGTACTCAGCCCCGCGGAACTCGTACAACGGGCGGTACACGCCGGATATACCGGTATCGCCATTACCGATCACGTCGACGCATCGAATTGCGAGCATGTCATCGGAGCCCTTAAAAATTTCTGCCTGAAGACAAATCCATACCTTTCCATTAACGTCATTCCGGGTGTTGAAATCACCCATGTTCCGCCCGGGCAGATAAAAGAGCTTGTTGTTTTTGCACGGCGGGCGGGGGCGAAACTTGTCGTGCTTCACGGCGAGACAATCTGCGAACCGGTACCTCCTGGTACAAACAAAGCGGGAATCGAAGCGGGAATCGATATCCTTGCCCATCCCGGACTCATCACCGCGGAAGAAGCGGCCCTGGCGGCGGAAAAAGGGGTGTATCTTGAAATTACGGCCCGGCGATCCCACGGTCTCGGTAACGGGAGGGTCCTGGAGTTTGCACGAAAATACTCGGCCCCGTTTGTCCTGAATACGGACGCCCATTCGCCCGGCGACCTTTTTTCCGAGGAATGGAGAAAAAAGGTGGCATTTGGGGCTGGAATGACCGAAGCCGAGTATGATACTGTCAATAAAACCATGAAAGGGATACTGCAAAAACTGGCCCCTGGTTATCATTCCGTATGATGATTGAGAGGACCTGTTGGCGGAGGATTTAAGATGAGTTACATACTTTTATTGAATGTCATCAGTTCGTTTCTTTTTGTTTATATACTTCTTGTGACGATTCGTATTATATTCACATGGTTCAAACCCGAAGTCGACGGTAAACCATGGCATTATCTCTGTCTTATCACGGGCCGCTACCTTGCCATGTTCAGGGGTATCAAGGGACTCCGAAAAGGGGTTTTCGATTTCAGTCCGGTCCTTGCTATTTCAATCCTGTTTTTCGTTCAACAGGTAATCGACCGGGTGATTTTTTATTTGAGAACCATGGGTAAATTTTCACTCGGTATCGGGCTTTCCGTCCTGTTTTCGTCATTATGGAACAGTATCTTCTGGATCAGCATCTTTTTCGGCATTCTCTGTATTATCAGGTTCTACAACATCTTCTTTCACCGGACCCCGGATGCCGATATCATGGGAACGATCGACCTGGCACTCCAGCCGATGGTGGCGTTTGTCATGAAATTTCTCCCGCGAAAATGCGAATACCCGAAACTCCTCTTTGTCTCCATCCTGTTTCTTGCCACGATTCTTCTTCTGGGTTCACTGTTTGTCTACTATCTTGGCCGGCTTCTTGTCAGTCTGCCGATCTAATGTTTCTCCGCGAGTTTTCAAACGAAGTGCGTTTTCTCAAAGGGGTGGGGCCCCGGTTATCCGAAGTTCTCGGGAAGCTCAGTATCTCGACCATTTCCGATCTCATTCTGCATTGCCCGCGGGACTATGTGGACAGAAGCCGTATCGACCACCTCAAGGATGCCCTTAAAAAGGAAAAGGTCAATTGTATCGTCGAGGTGGTCGCCCATGACTATATCGGAAAAGGCTATAGAAAAACCCTCAAGATTCATATCGAAGATGCAACGGGAACGGCCGTGCTTCTTTGTTTCGGCAGGGCTTTTCTGGAATCCGTTTTCGTTCCCGGAAAGCGGTTTTTGGTTTCCGGTACATTCAAATACCGTTTCGGTGAGGTTCAATCATCGAACTTCGAGTATGAACCGTATCTTCCCGGTAATGAGGATTTCAAGGCGATTATCCCGATTTATCCGCTTACGGCCGGCATAACCCAGGGTGTTCTGCGGCGAATAATGAGAGGCGCCCTCGACGTTATCCGTGACACGATTGAAAACGAACTTCCCGAAAGACTCATCACGGCATATCGTTTCCCTCATAAATCCGAGGCACTCCGCACCCTTCATTTTCCCGATTCCACGGCGTCACTCCTCAGGGCGAGACAATCCCTTGTGTACGAGGAACTCTTTTACCTGCAGCTGCTCATCAAGCGGCGGGCGATCAAGAGACGTATCCAGCGTAAATCCCGAAGCCCGGTCCCCTTCGCTCTTGAAAATCGTCTCCTCGACCGGCTTCCCTTCTCCCTCACAAAGGATCAGCGGGCGGTGATCTCGGAAATCAAACAGGACCTGTTTTCTCCGTTTGCCGCCTCCCGGCTGCTTCACGGCGATGTCGGGTGTGGAAAAACCCTCGTCGCCGTCATCCTGAGCCTTTCGGTCATTGAATCCGGTGAGCAGGTCGCATTCATGGCGCCTACCGAACTCCTTGCACGGCAGCACGCCGACAGGATCGCCGATCTTCTTCAACCCATCGGGATACGTATCGGATTTCTTTCCGGTTCGGTCCGTGACGAAGAACGGAAACTCCTTCTCGATGAACTCCAATCCGGCAACATCGATCTGCTCGTCGGCACTCACGCCCTTTTTTCCGACGATATCGCGTTCAGAAATCTCGGTTTCGTCATTATCGACGAACAGCATCGCTTCGGGGTTCTCCAGCGGCTTTCAATCCTTAAAAAGGGCCGTAATCCCGATCTCCTCCTCATGACCGCCACACCCATTCCGAGAACCCTCGCCTTGACCGCCTTCGGCGACCTCGAGATATCGACGATACGGATGCAGCCGGAAGGCCGTATTCCCGTTATCACGCATCTGACCCGCGAAGGGAACGAAAGCAGGGTATATCGCAGGGTTCGCGAAGAGATATCACAGGGGAGACAGGCCTATGTCGTTTATCCGATCATCGAGGAATCGGACTCACTCGCGCTCAAAGACGCAGAGACCGGTTTCGACAGGCTTTCACGTGAAATTTTCCCCGACTTCCGGTGCGGACTTATACACTCACGGCTTCAGGAAGACCATAAACGGAAAGTCATGGAAGATTTTTCTCATCATCATCTCGATATTCTCGTCGCGACGAGTGTCGTCGAAGTGGGGGTGGATGTACCGGAGGCGACTTGTATGGTAATCGAACACGCCGAACGGTTCGGCCTTTCGGCGCTACACCAGTTACGGGGCCGGGTATGCCGCAGCGTACATCAGTCATATGCGTTCCTCATCTACGGCGTCAACCTCACCGAAGACGGTATCAGGCGGCTCAAGGTGATGATGGAAACAACGGACGGATTTCGAATCGCCGAAGAAGACCTGGCCATCCGGGGCCCGGGTGAACTGCTCGGCGTAAAACAATCGGGATTTCTCAGACTCACGGTCTCGGACCTCATAAGGGATAAAGATATCCTTGAAGCGGCGCGAAAGGATGCCTTTTCCCTGCTTGAAGACGATCCGGGATTCATAACTCCGGAGAACATGACCATCAGGGAAGTCCTGAACAGGGCGCCGCCATTTTCCGATGAGTTTCTCGACGGGGGATGAATCGTGGCCGGTCTAACCCGGATATCTCACAATTACAAGAGTTCATATTGAAATGTTTGTTATCTGTTTATTATAAAGTGACTTACATATTTAAGCCGGG